>JBKPOL010000141.1:0-5553 GCA_046733075.1 Pseudomonadota bacterium
AGATGACGTATGGGATAGTCTTCGCGATACGGCCTTCCGCTACCTTTTTGCCATCGACGGAGAGCGAAGCCACGCCACCCTTGCCGGCGCCACCACCGTCGTAGACGAAATCGAGGTTGATGACCGCCTTGCCCGGCGCAAGCGGCTCCGGACCGGACACGGTGTAACGTTCCAGGCCTATCCAGTTGTACGTGTACGTAGGTCTGCCGTCCTTGAAGTACAAGCTCCAGCCGCCGAAGCGACCGCCTTGGGCAAGGATCACCCCGCTCGCCCCGCCTGGCGGAATTTGAACCTCGGCGATTATCGTCGTGGAGCGGTTTTTAACATTGATGAACGCATTCTCCATCATGCCTGTCATGCCCGAATAAAGCGCAAGCGACGTGCGCGGTCCCATCAGGTCGGGACGTCCCGCGATGGCCGGATTGAAGCGCTCGATGCTGCGGTCGTCGACGGGCAGAACCCTGTATTTCGCTGCCTCTTTCATGAAGAGAGCCTGCATCTGGCTCAGCCTCGCCGGATTCTCCGCCGCGAGATCGGTCGCGAGGCTGTAGTCGTTACGCGTATCGAAAAGCTGCCACGAGTCCTCGTTCAGTGCTGCGCGGGGCTTCAACTCCCACGGCGCTCTGTGCACGGTGCGCGCAAGCCAGCCGTCGCTATGAATCCCGCGATTGCCGAGAATCTCGAAGTATTGCGTATGTCGTCGATTCGCGGCCTTGGCGTCGTCGAACGTATAGGCAAAGCTCACGCCTTCGAAGGGCCGCTGGACCGTGCCGTTTACCGACTTCGGGAAAGGCAAGCTGGCCATCTCGAGAACGGTAGGCGCGACGTCGGTGATGTAGTGCCACTGGCTGCGAACTTCTCCCTTCGCCTTGATGCCCTTGGGCTAGTGCACGACCATGCCCTGCTTGTTGCCGCCGTAATCGCCCGCAACCTGCTTCGTCCAGGCGAATGGCGCGTCACCGGCAACCGCCCACCCGGCGGCGAAATGCGGATACGTCTCCGGACCGCCTCACTTGTCGAGGTTCTTCAGCTGATCGGCGACCGTCTCCTGGACTCCATTGAAGTAGGTCATTTCGTTGAACAACCCCGACGGACCGCCCTCGGCACTCGCGCCGTTGTCGCCGGGGATGTAGATGAAGACAGTGTTGTCCATCACGCCCATATCTTCGATTGCCTTCACCAGTCGACCGATTTCATCGTCGGCGTATTCGGCGAATCCGGCGAACACCTCCATTTGCCGTGCGAAGAGTCGCTGTTCGTCCGCAGAGAGCGCGTCCCAATCCTTGATGGCAGCGGGTTTGGGGGTGAGTTTTGTACCGGGCGGCACGATGCCCAGCTTGATCTGCCGCGCTAGCGCATCCTCGCGATACTTGTCCCAACCCGCATCGAATCTGCCGTTGTACTTGTCGGCCCATGCCTTCGGAACGTGATGCGGTGCGTGCGTGGCGCCCGGCGCGAAATACATGAAGAACGGCCGATCCGGCGTCATCGTTTGCTGGAACCGCACCCAGGCGATCGCCTGATTGGTCATGTCGCTCATGAAGTGGTAATTCGGGTCATTGGGCAGCTCAACCTTGGTCACCCCGTCGTACAGGAGCGGCGACCACTGGTTGGTTTCGCCACCGAGGAATCCGTAGAACTTCTCGAAGCCAGAGTTGGTTGGCCACGTCGTGTACGGCCCTGAAATGCTGGTCTCCCAGAGAGGGGTCAGGTGCCACTTGCCGAACGCGCCGGTGTTATAGCCATTCAACCGCAGCATCTCCGGCAATGGCGCAACACTGGCGGGACGCACGCCCGTATTGCCGTCAAACGCGGTGGCGATGTCTTGCACCGCACCGGTGTTGTTCGTGTGATGGTTGCGTCCCGTGATCAACGCGGCACGGGTCGGCGAGCAAAGTGCGGCAACGTGCATGTTGTTGTAGCGAAGACCGTCATTCGCCAACCGATCGAGCGTTGGCATCGAAATCGCACCGCCAAAGGTGCCGGGATGCGCGAAGCCGAGATCGTCCAACAGCACAATGACGATGTTCGGTGCGCCCTTCGGTGCTTTAACGTCGAAACGCGGCGGCGCCTTGGCCTTGCGCACGTCGAGTTCCGTAATAGGCGCTCGCTTAGGCGCCGGAATCGGCAGCACCGTGCGGTCGAGTTTATCCACGCCCGCTGCAGCGGAGGGGGCACGGAGCGCGAAGATGGCGAGCGCAAGGATAAGTGCACCTCGGCCGGCGTTCGAGCTCAAAATAATGCTGGACTTCATTGTCGTCATCCTCGCCCCCTCATTGTGGATAAGCGCTCAGCTGCGGATCAGCGCGTTGCGGCCTCACCGCAGACGTTGCCACAGCGTGTGATAACGAAGCCCGCCGTTCCGCCGTGTAGCCCACGACCCGCGATCCAAGCACCGCCGCGCCTGCTCCGCTGCGCGGGAATCTCACCTGCTCTTCGTGTCGTTGCTTTTGTGGCCGCCTAATGGTTGTGCGCTGCGACGGCGCCCGCCGCTGCATCACTTTCCGATTCCGTCAAATGCGATCTTGATGCGGGGCGATGCAGTGGTCTCGATCGAAACCGTGCAATCCATAATCGTGGCGAAGCCTATCACGCAACCGGAGTGACGACAGTGACAGCCCTGAGCGAAGCTAAAAACGGTCAGGCGAGCGTACGGAAACTTGACGCACGGATTCGCAATCCCGCCGAAATGCGGTAGTCAGGCGCACGACTTGGCACGGTCGGTTACTGAATCACCTCATCGGCACGCAGCAGCAGCGATTGCGGGATCGTGAGGCCAAGGGTCTTCGCCGTTTTGAGGTTGATCACCAGCTCGAACTTGGTCGCCTGCTCGACGGGAAGATCAGCGGGCTTGGCACCCCTCAAAATCTTGTCCACGAACTTCGCGGCGTTGCGGTAGTTCCCGGCGGCGTCATATCCATACCCGAGCAAGCCGCCCGCGACCACGTTGTCGCGCACCGCATATACCGCGGGCAGTCGCGTGGTCTGCATCAGTTCCTGCAACTTCGCGCGCTCGGTAAAGTACATGCTATCCGAGGTCACTACGACGGCCTGCGATCGCTGTCGAACAATCTCTCCAACGGCGGTGCTGAGTTGCACGGGTGTGGTGGCGACGACGCGCAGTGGGACAAGGCCCAGCCCGGTGCAAGCGTGCTGGGCGCGAGCCCAGTAAACGGCATGCAACGGACTGCTTTCGTTCAGCAAGATAGCGATGCGCCGAGCGGCCGGTGCGACCTCATGCAGAATCCCGATAAGCTTCCCAAGCACCTCGTCCTGCTGGCTGGTGAAGCCGGTGATGTTGCCGCCTGGCTTGGCAAGACTTGCGACGAGTCCCGCGCCCACCGCGTTCCCGACACCCGCAAGAACGATAGGTACGGTCTTTGTGGCCCGGTGTGCCGCGCCGGCGGTTTGACTGCTTCCGACCGTGATTACGTCAACCTTCTGGCCGATCAGTTCGCCGGTCAGTGCCTCCAAGCGGTCGACATTGCCATTGGCGTAAACGAATCGATACTCGATGCTCTTCCCTTCGAGCCAGCCGAGATCGTGCATTCCCTCCTTGAAGGCTTTCCACAGGTGGGCACTGCTGGCCTCTGACGCGAACCAAAGCATGCCGACGCGAGGGACCGGCGCAGCTGCCTGTCCGCGGTTGAGTCCATGCGCGACGAGCAGGCCGATGCCACCAGCACGTAAGGCTTTGCGGCGCGTGATCACCGATTCGCTTGGTCGACGACAGGGCGACCATCGTACGCCTACAACGGGAATTGAGCGCAATCAATGAGTGGCGGCTCTTGGCCTCGCATGCCACTGCTGTCGCAGGAACGTCAGCGATGTACGTCTCATCGCGTCGCGCCTGCGGTTTCGTTCTCTTGGTCATGGCGGACCATTCAAGATCGAGCCGCTATGCACGACGCGCGTTCTGCATGCATGCGCTTCTTCACTATGCTTCGGCAAGCCACGCGAGGGCTTCGTCGATCGCCGTCTCGCGACGCAACGCGCGGCCTTCCCTGCTTGCCGCGTGATAAGCCGCGTCGCCGAGGGCGTCTCGAGACTTGATGTGATAAGGCTCCAGGAACTCGTGATCGAGAACGTCGCTTGACGAGAGCGATCCGAGCAAAGTGGCCGAAACCCCCGACAATCGGGCGGCCTGGGCGTGCTGGCCGGCGTGCGAGGCGAGCACGCCCATCGCGCCGAAGCATTCGGAGAGGCTGAGCCGCCCACCGAATCGGCGGGAGAGCTCAACCGCCTCGGCCAGATAGCGTCGCGCCGCGCTGGTATCACCGCGTACCACAGCGAGGAAGGCGAGCTTGACGAGAGAAAAAGATTGCCAGTCGGGCATGACGAGCTCTCGTGCGATCGCGAGCGTCTGCTCGTTCAAGTGCTGCGCAACCGCGATGTCGCCCCGATCGAGCGCCACGCGCCCCAGCACGTACAGGAAAATGGCTTCTAGCCAGCGATCACCCACGGATCGGCTGGCGGTGAGTCCCTCCTCGGCCAGGGCGAGGGCGGCGGCAGGGTCGCGTTGACGACGAAGCACATTGACGAGATTCGACATGTTGTGCAGCTCGAGCGTCTTGTTGCCGAGTTCGCGGTTGATCATGCGCGCCTGCTCGAGCAGGGATCGCGCCCGCGCCAATTCGACGTTCCAGTCGAGCACTCTCGCCAGGTTGTTCAGCGCCATCGCCTCCGTGTTGCGGTCTCTGGCTTCGCGGCTGAGCGCGACCGCTTCTTCCAGAAGCACCCGTGTTTCGGCTTCGGGTACGTTGTTGCCGATGCTCCCCGCGGTGAGCAGTACTCTTGCACGTGCGGCCCTGTCGCTCCCGCCGGTCGATTGAGCCAGAGCCTTCGCGCACGCGGCGTATCCTTCCCGCCAGTAACCTCGGCGGCTCCAGAATCGGTACAGCACTCCACAAAGCCGAAGCGCCGAGTGGCCTCTTTGTGACTCGAGAGACCATGCGAGCGCGGCGCGCAGGTTGTCGTGATCGGCCTCAAGCAGGTCCAAGGCCATCTTCTGCTGGGGACCGCCGGCGAGTGACGGCTCAATGCGCGTAGCCAGCCGCAGGTACCAATCGAAATGTCGCTCGTGCAGGACCGCTTCTTCGCCCGAAGCTTGTAGCCGCTCTTCAGCAAATTGGCGGATCGTTTCCAACAAGCGATAGCGCTCTCCGCTGCCCTCGATCAAAACGAGCGACTTGTCGATCAGCGTCGACAGAAGGTCGAGGACGTCGTGCTGCAGAATGCCTTCGCCGGCGGTGACGTTTTCGGCCGCTTCAAGAGTGAATCCGCCCGGGAAGATCGAAAGGCGTGAGAACAGCGTCTTTGTATGCTCGGAGAGAAGCTCGTAGCTCCAGGTTATCGTCGCACGCAGCGTTTGGTGACGCGGCAGAGAGGTCCGGGCACCTCCGGTCAACAGCGTGAACCTGTCGTTCAGTCGCTCGACGATCTTCTCGACCGGCAGAACCGCGATTCGAGCGGCTGCGAGCTCGAGGGCAAGCGGCATCCCATCGAGGCGGACGCAGAGTTCCGCAATCGCCGGCGCTCTTTGCGCGGTAACGG
>JBKPOL010000142.1:0-5867 GCA_046733075.1 Pseudomonadota bacterium
AACCCGCATACGGCGAGCGCCGTCAGCACATGCAGGACGAGAACCGCCGATTCAACCATGTTCATTCGCTTCTTCTCCGCGCGCGGTGCCCGCTTTAGGCACGTGCGATCGCCAAAAATTCATCTGCATCGAGGGACGCACCGCCCACCAATGCACCGTCGATGTCGGGCATGCCAAAGAGTGCCGCGGCGTTGGAAGCCTTGACGCTGCCTCCATAGAGAATGCTCACCGCGCTCGCGCCGGCCGCCGACAGCTGCGTCCGCAACGCCTCGTGCACCCCCTGTGCATCGGCAGGCGCCGCGGTGCGCCCGGTTCCGATGGCCCACACCGGTTCATAGGCGACGACGATCTGCGCCATATCCTTGCCTAGCGCCGCGACCAGCGCCGCGAGCTGACGCTGAACGACGGCCTCCGTTTCCCCTCGCTCGCGCTCGACCAGCGTCTCACCGACACAGGCGATCGGCGTCAACCCCGCCGCGAGCGCCGCCCGGGCCTTGGCGCCAACGACGGCATCAGTCTCGCCATGCAGTTGCCGGCGCTCCGAATGACCGACGATGGCATAGCGGCAACCGAACTCGGCGACCATTGCAGCCGATACCTCGCCGGTATACGCGCCCGCGGCGTGCATGCTCACGTCCTGCGCACCCCACGCCACGTTGCTGCCCGCCAGTGCCGCCTGGGTCTGAGCCAGGTAGGGGGCGGGCACGCAGACGGCGACAGCACGTCGTTCCTTGTCACCCCATTCCGCCGCCAGGCGGCCGAGCAGACGTGCGTTCGGTTCGAGGCCGCCGTTCATCTTCCAGTTGCCGGCGACGAGTTCGCGACGCATGAGCGATCGATGGAACCGGCGCGCAGCGGTACGTCGCAGCGGCCGGGCGTGATTGCCGGGTGTCCTCGTGAGGCGACGCCGCCGGGCCGGTCGTGCCCGAAAGCGCCAGTCAAAACCCGACGATTTTACCGTTTCCGGAAACGGGGGGCAAACTCCGGCAGGAAGCCGAGGGCCACCCCTCACGCCCCCGCAATGCTACGCAGGCGCCGCACCAGCGGGGGCAGAAACCACGCGGACAGCGTGAGCACGCCGAGCGTTGCGGCAATCGGCCGGGTGAAGAATCCGAGCGGGTTTCCATCGGACTTGATCATGGACGAGATGAAATTCTCCTCGAGCATCCCGCCGAGCACGACGCCCAGTATCGCCGGCGCGCTCGGATAGCCGTTCTCCTCCAGCACGTACGCGATCAGGCCGGCGACGAGCATCACGCCGATGTCGAACGCCGTGTTGTTGATCGCGAACGTGCCGACGATGCAGAACAGGAGGATGACCGGCATCAGCACATTGCGCGGCACCCGCAGGATCTGCTTCGCGGCCTTGATGCAGAACCAGCCGAGCGGAATCATCAACACGTTGGCAACGATGAACAGCAGGTAGACGGCGTAGATGTTCTGCGGGTTCTGCGTGAATAGCGTGGGACCCGGATTCATGTTCTTCATGTACAGGACACCGATCACGATGGCCGTGATCGAATCGCCCGGGATACCGAACACGAGTGCGGGAATCCACGCGCCGGCTAGTGCACTGTTGTTGGCCGACCCGGATTCCACGATCCCTTCGACGTGACCGGTGCCGAACTTCTCGGGCTCCTTCGAGAACTTCTTGCTGATCGCATAGCTCATCCACGCCGCGATGTCGGCGCCTGCACCTGGCAACGCGCCGACGAGCGTGCCGACGACGTTCCCTCGAAGAATCTGCACCGGATAGCGCTTCGTCAGGTCCCACATCCCCTTGAAGACGTTCCGGATAGGCTGGTCGACAAGTTGCAGCTCGGGCGACGTGTCAACCGCGAAACGGATGATCTCGGACACGGCGAACATGCCGATCATCATCGGGATGAGACCGATCCCGCCCATCAATTCCGTGCTGCCGAACGTGAACCTCGGAAATCCCGCGGGATTGCCGAGCCCGACGCTCGCGACGAACAGGCCGAGCAGCAGCGACACCATTCCCTTGAGCGGCCTCTCCGCAGTGATGACGATCGCACAGGAGAGCCCGAGCAACACGAGCCAGAAATACTCGAACGAGCTGAAGCGCAGCGCGAAATCGGCAAGCGCGGGCGCAGACACGATCAGCACGGCCGTGCCGAACAGGCCGCCGATGGCGCTGAAAACGAGACCTGCGCCAAGCGCAAGCTCCGTCTGTCCCTTGCGCGTCATTGCGTATGCCTCGTCGGTGTAGGCAGCCGACGCGGGTGTCCCGGGCATCCGCAGCAAGCACCCCGGCACGTCCCCGGCGAAAATGGCCATCGCGGTCGCAGAGACGATCGCAGCGATCGCCGGAATCGGAGCCATGAAGAACGTGACCGGAACGAGCAGCGCCGTGGCCATCGTGGCCGTCAGTCCCGGGACGGCGCCGACGAAGAGGCCGAAGAGCGACGCAGCGAACATGACCCACAGGTTGTAGGGGTCGAAGACCAACTGGAACGCAACGCCGATTTCGTGCATGCGTCAGCGCCGAAAAAGAGAACAGGCCCGGTCGGAGGACCGAATGAGCCTGTCGTGGCGCATAGGGGCGCGCGTCAAAACGCGAAGCGCGTGAGAACGCCCCAGGGCAGCGGCACGCGTAGGAGCTTGTAGAACGCGTACCAGATGACGAGCGTGCCAATGATCGCGACAACGACCGACGTGACGGGCCGTACCCCGAAAGCGATGAACATCGCGAACAACGCGAGCGGCGCGACGATCACGAACCCGATGCGCTCCGCCAGGACGATGTAGGCGATCGTCGAGCCGATCACGGCCACGAACGCCCACGCATGGCCCGGTGAGCGCGCCCACGGCAGCGCCTCGAACCATGCGGTCTCCGGGCGCGCGCGAAGACCGCTCAGAATCAACATCACCGCGCAGATGACGAGGGCCGCGGCGACCAGCCCAGGAAAGAGCGCCGGTCCCACGTTCTGCCCTGGAATCTTTGGAAACGATTGCACGTGCACGAGCACCGCCAGCCCCAGAACGAGCAGGAGTGCGCCGAAGACCGCATCGTTGAACTTCACTTCGCGATGCCGACCGCCTTCATCACCTTGCCCATGTCGGCGTCGCCCTTCGCCATGTACTTGGCGAAATCGTCACCCTTCGCCCACTGGGCACCGAAGCCCCGCTGCGTGAGGAAATCCTTGTATTCCTTGCTCTCGTAGGCCTTCTGGATGGCGTTGGTCAGCTTGTCGACGACTTCCTTGGGCGCACCCTTCGGCATCGCGAAACCGCGCCACGCCGCGGTCTGCCAGTTGCTGCCCGTTGCCTGCTTGATCGTCGGCAGGTTCGGATAGAGCGCGGGAGCCTTGTCGGCGAAGATCGCGAGCGACTTGACCTTGCCCGCGTCGATCAGCGAACGCGCTTCGGGGATCGAGCAGGGAACGATGTCGACGCCGCCGGCGACCAGATCCTGCAGGCCCGGCGCGGCGCCATTCGACGGCACCCAGGGCACAGCGTTCGGATCGATCTTGAGGTCGCTCAGCAGACCGGCGATAGCCAGTTGCCAGATACCGCCCTGCCCGGTGCCCGACGCCTTGAGCTTGCCCGGGTTCGACTTGATCGCGTCGATCACGTCCTTCACGGACTTGTAAGGGGAATCAGCGCGCACCTGGAAGCCGGCGGGATCGGCGTTGACGAGCGCGAGCGGCTGATACGACGCCGGCGCCAGATCCGTCAGTCCCTGCCAGTGCATCATCGATATCTCGACGGTGATGAGCCCGAACGTGTAACCGTCGGGTGCGGCCTGCGCGATCGCGCTGTGCCCGACGACGCCATTGCCGCCGGTGCGGTTCACGACATTGACCGGCTGCCCCAGCTCTTTCTCGAGATACGCACCGAAGAAGCGCGCGACGGCGTCGGTGCCGCCCCCCGCACCCCACGGGACGATCAGCGTGATCGGGCGGTCGGGGTAAGCCGCAAAGGCGGTGCCGGCGACAAGTGCGAGCATGGCCGCGGCGAACGTGCGAATCAATCTGGACATCGTTTCTCCTTCTGGACCTTATCAAAGGGATCTGCATGCGCGGGACGCGCCAGATTTGACGCGCCTCGTCAAACAGCGGAAAGAATATCAGTAACGCTCGGCGAGCCAGCATGCGCTCGTTCGTCCGGCCGCCAATGCAAAGAGCGGCGGTGAGCTTTCGCGGCAACGCGGCATCACCGCGGGGCATCGCGGATGGAAGTGGCACCCGGTTGGCGGATCGAGTGGCGAAGGAATTTCCCCCTTGATCGGCACGTACGTGCGCTTCTTCGGCTCGACGCGCCCGACTTCGGCGAGGAGCGCCTTGGTGTACGGATGGCTGGGCGCATCGAAGAGCTCGCCTGTGGGCGCAGTCTCGACGACGCGTCCGAGATACATGACGACGACGCGGTCGGACAGGAAGCGGACGACGCCGAGGTCGTGACTGATGAACAGGTAGGTGAGATTCAGCGCCTGCCGCAATTGCATGAACAGGTTCAGCACCTGTGCCTGGATGGACACGTCGAGCGCAGCCACGGATTCGTCGCAGACGAGGAACTCGGGCTTCACGGCGAGCGCCCGCGCGATCCCGATGCGCGCGCGTTGCCCGCCCGAAAACTGATGCGGATAGCGGCGCATCAGCGTCGGATCCATGCCGACGCGATTCAGCATCACCCCGACATACTCGCGCTGCTGGCGCGCACTGATCAGTTGATGCGCGACGGGCGCCTCGCCGATGATGTCGAGAACACGCATGCGTGGATTGAGCGATGCGTACGGATCCTGAAAGATCATTTGCAGCTTGAGCTGCTGGCGCCGCGACTCGGCGGGCGACATGTCGCGGAGCGGCTGCCCCCGCCAGTAGCGTTCACCTTCGCTCAGCGGGAGCAATCCCGCGGCGAGGCGCCCGAGCGTCGACTTGCCGCAGCCGGACTCTCCTACCAGTCCCACCACTTCGCCGGGGAACACCGCCAGGTCGACCTTGTCGACGGCGCGGACGACCTCCTCGCGCAGATTCGCGCCCAGTCGCCTGCCGATCTTCGCGGCGAGATCGAGCGACTTGACGAAGCGTTTCGACGCCCCGCGCAATTCGATCAGCGGCGGTGTGTCGGGCGCGGTGGGGAAGGTGCTCATCTACGCCGCCGACGCGTGGTGACAACGCACCTTTTCGAGTGCGGTGGTGCTCATCTACGCCGCCAACGGGTGATGACAGCGCACGCTCCGCGCGCCGCCGTTCAGCACCGACATCGCGGGCGACGCCAGGCAGTCGGGGGCGGCACGCGCGCAACGTTCCCGGAACGGGCATCCGGGTGGAAGCTCCAGAAGCGACGGCGTCATGCCGGGGATTTGCGCGAGTCGACCACCGCGCGTGTTGTTCGACGGGACCGAGTCGAGAAGGCCGCGCGTGTAGGGATGCCGCGGCGCACCGAGCACCGCCTGCGCACTCCCCTGCTCCACGATGCGGCCCGCATACATGACGCAGACGCGATCGGCGAGCCCCGCGATGACCGACAGGTCGTGGGTGATCCAGATGAGCGCGGTTCCCGTCTCCTGGGTCAGCTTCTGCATCTCGTACAGGATCTGGCCCTGAATCGTCACGTCGAGCGCCGTCGTCGGTTCGTCGGCGATGACGAGATCGGGGCGATTCAGCAAGGCGATGGCGATGGCGACACGCTGGCGCATGCCGCCCGAGAACTGGTGCGGATACGCGGCGAGCCGCGCGTCGGGCGAGGGAATGCCGACGCGCGCGAGCGCATCCCGTGCGCGTGCGCGCGCGGCCGCGGTGCTGGTCTTCTCGTGCGCGAGGATCGCCTCGATCATCTGCACGTCGATCCGCAACACCGGATTCAACGTCATCATCGGGTCCTGGAAGATCATCGCCACGCGG
>JBKPOL010000143.1:0-13272 GCA_046733075.1 Pseudomonadota bacterium
TCTCACGGCGCTTTCGCCGCTCGACGGCCGCTACGCAGGCAAGGTCGATGCGCTGCGAGAGCAGTTCGGCGAATACGCGCTGATCAGGCAGCGAATCCGGGTCGAGCTCGCGTGGCTCCGAGCGCTCGCTGCTGAACCCGCGATCCGGGAAGTGCCGCCATTTTCGCCGTCTGCGCAGTCCACGATGTCGAGGATCTGCGACACGTTTTCGCTCGAGGATGCGGCGCGGGTGAAAGAGATCGAGCGCACGACCAACCACGACGTCAAGGCCGTCGAGTACTGGTTGAAGGAACGCTTTCGCGAGGATTCCGAGCTTGCGCGCGTGGGCGAATTCGTACACTTCGCGTGCACATCGGAGGACATCAACAATCTTGCCTATGGCATCGCGCTCGCGGAAGCAAGGCAGCGCGTGCTGTTGCCGCTGCTCGAATCGCTCGCAGCCGATCTTCGCGCGATGGCGCATGCACATTCCGGGATGCCGATGCTTGCGCGCACGCACGGGCAGCCGGCCACGCCCACGACGCTCGGCAAGGAAATCGCCAACGTCTATGCGCGCATCGAGCGCCAGAGCACCGGGTTGGCGCGCCTTCCGATCAAGGGGAAGCTCAACGGCGCCGTCGGCAACTACAACGCCCACGTCATCGCGTATCCGGAGATCGACTGG
This sequence comes from Pseudomonadota bacterium, assembly GCA_046733075.1. Lineage (GTDB taxonomy): Bacteria > Pseudomonadota > Gammaproteobacteria > Burkholderiales > Casimicrobiaceae > VBCG01. The sequence continues at coordinate 665 of JBKPOL010000143.1, forward strand.
GAAAAGCTGGCCGCGAAGGCAGTGACGAGTCTCGGCCTCGAATTCAACCCGTACTCGACGCAGATCGAGCCGCACGACGGCGTCGCCGAGTACTGCGACATCCTCGCGCGCACCAATACAATCCTGATCGATCTCGACCGGGACATCTGGGGTTACGTGTCCCTCGGTTACTTCCGGCAGAGAACGCGAGAGGGTGAGGTCGGATCGTCGACTATGCCGCACAAGGTCAACCCGATCGACTTCGAGAACTCCGAAGGCAATCTCGGGCTTGCAAACGCACTGCTGCGCCATCTTGCCGAGAAGCTGCCGATCTCGCGCTGGCAGCGGGACCTGACGGATTCGACGGTGCTGCGCAATCTCGGGGTCGCGTTGGGACATACAGTGCTCGGATGGAATGCACTGCGTCAGGGCCTTGCCAAGCTGGACGCCGATCCCGTACGCATTGCAAGCGACCTCGGTGCGAACTGCGAAGTGCTTGCCGAAGCGATCCAGACGATCATGCGGCGTTACGGCCTGCCCGAACCCTACGAGCAATTGAAGGCGCTGACACGCGGGAAGAGCGGGATGACCGCGGAGGCGCTCCGCACATTCGTCGATGGCCTCGCGCTGCCCGCAGACGCCAAGGCGCGATTGCTCGCCCTGTCGCCGGACACGTACGTCGGACTGGCGTCGAAGCTCGCCGGGCGGGTCTGAGCTCGCTGCGGCTGAAGGCTTCGCGCGCGTCGCGCGATCGTAAGCGCGCGGATGCGCGTCAGCTGCGCGTCCGCAGTCCCTTGGCGGCTCGCCGCTCCTTGACGAACGTCGATACCGCTGGAATCAGTGAGACGACGACGATCGCAACGACGATCAGCGACAGGTTGTTCTTGACCCAAGGAATGTTGCCGAAGAGGAAGCCGGCATAAACGAGCAGGCCGATCCACAGGCAACCACCGACGATGTTGTACGAGAGGAAGCGCCGATATGACATGCCCGCGACACCCGCGAGGAACGGCGCGAACGTGCGAATGATCGGCACGAAGCGGCCGATGATGATGGTGATGCCGCCGTACTTGTCGTAGAACGCCTGTGTGCGGCGCAGGTACTCCTGTTTGAACCAGCGCGAATCCTGGCGCTGGAACGCCTTGGGGCCGATGTAGTGCCCGACCGCGTAATTGACCGAGTCCCCCAATACGGCCGCGATTATGAGGACGACGACCAGCACGTGCACGTTGAGATCGGCAACGGCGACGACGGTGCCGGCAATGAACAGGATCGAGTCGCCCGGAAGAAACGGGCAAACGACGAGCCCCGTTTCAGCGAAGATCACGACGAACAGGATCGCGTACACCCACGCACCGTATTGTCCGGCCAGGGTCGCGACCGTCTGGTCGAGCGCAAGCAGCGAATAGATGAGGGTCGTGATCATCTTCACGGGCCTGCCCAGAGTGCCGACTGCTGCCGGACGACGTCGGTGAGCGTACCCGTTTCCTCGTATACCTGGCGCAGCCAGGATGCGTGATTGCCTTGTTCGATAGTTGTGTCGAGCGCCGCGAACGCATTCTGGGAGCCGAGCATGGTCGCGTGGGGAGCGAGATCGCGCAGCAGCCGCCGCAGATCCTCGCCCAGCGCGCGCGAACCGCCGCTCGCCACGTCGATCAACATTCCGCTGAAGCCGTGGCGGCAGGCCTGGAAGCGATTGTGCCCGTGCGTGAGGTAGAGATCGGGCGTCACGTCAACCGGCCTCGTTTCCAGTAGCCAGCGCGCGAGTGCCTGAGCGAATGCGGCGATCTGCGCCGCGCGTTCCACCGTGAGCGGCGTGTCGCACACCCGCACTTCCACGGTGCCGTACTCGGGCTTGGGGCGAATGTCCCAGTAGAAGTCCTTCATGCTGCCGACGATCCCGAGTTCGAACATCCGGTCGTAATAGCGGTTGAACTCGCTCCACGAGTGCACGAGCGGCATGGTGCCCGAAAGCGGAAACGCGTTGACGACGGACAGCCGCGACGAGTCGAACGCCGTGTCGACGCCTTGGTAGAACGGGCTCGACGCTGCCAGCGCGATGAAGTGCGGCACGTACGGAATCAACGCGTGGTTAAGGTAGATCGCATCGTCCGCCGATGCGCATCCGATATGCACGTGCTGCCCGAAGACGGTGAACTGCTTGGCAAGGAACCCGTATTTCTCGGATACCGAGCGAAAGCGCTCGGTCGGATAGATCTTGCGCTCGCTCCATTTCTGGAACGGATGCGTGCCGCCGCCCGCGATGGCGACGTTCATCTTGCGCGCATGCCCCGCGAGAACGTCGCGCGAGCCCTGCAGTTCGGTCAGCAGATCGGAGTATCGATCGTGCACGGACGTATTGATTTCGACCATGCTCTGCGTGATCTCGGGCTTGAGCTCGCCGCCGGGCGCTTCGCGGGTCACGCGGCGCAACAGGTCGTCCGCGTCGGGCGCAAGATTGAAATCGCGCGTGTTGACGAGCATCAGCTCGAGCTCGACGCCGATCGAGAGCGCGTCCGAGGTCGTGAAGTCGAGCTGCGGCATCCGGTGTCGATCAGTCCCGCGCGCCGGGCTCGCCTTCACCGGCTCGGATCAGCGCGTAGCGAGTGGCGATCGGCCCGAGGACGTGCAGGATCGCGACACCCGCGGCGACGATCGCGGCCAGCCGCGCGCCGAATTCAGGGGCGATCTCGTAAATGGGCTGCGTCATTCCTATCGCGAGGCCCGCGATCGGCATGAGTGCGAGCCCGAGCGTGCCGGCCTGTAGCGGCGAGACGTGCGCAGGCCATGCGAGGGCGTATAGCGCGATCATCTTCCCGAGCGCCCGCGCGATGACGAAGGCAAGGCCGATCCAGGCGATGGCGCCGAACTGGTCGGGCCGCAGCGTTGCGCCGGTCAGCACGAACAGCACGACGAAGAATACCTGCGCCGCGCGACCGAACTCCACGTCGATCAGCCGATGCTTGCGATCCAGGTTGCGCGCACAGGCGCCGAGCACGAGCAGCGCGAGCAGCACCGACAGGCGCGCGACCTCCGCGACACCGACGGTGACGATGACGGCGCCGACCGCAAGGATGAATTGCGGGATCGGCGATTTGCCTGTCGCGCGCGCGAGCAGCAGCATGACCTGAAACATGACGAGGCCGCACAGGAACGATCCGGCAATCAGCCACACGGCACGTCCCGCCGGATTCAGTGCAGCGCCGGAGGCCCGCGCTTCCACGAACGGCAGCAGCAGGGTGATGGCGACCGTCGCGATGATGTTGTTGAGCGCGACATGCCAGAGCATGCGGCGCGTGACCGGTCCCTCCGCCTTCAGCTCGTTCGTGACGAGCAACACGACGGCGGGGGCCGTTGCGACACCGACGGTTGCGGCGACCGCCGCTTCGAGCATGTCGATGCCGGCCACGAAATGCAGCAGCGCGAACATCGCGACGAAGGACAGCGCGCTCTCAGCGACGCCCATCGGCAACAGCCAGCGGTCGTGGCGGGCCCATTCGAGGTCGAGCCGGCGTCCGAGGTCGAACAGGATGACGCCGAGCGAGAATCCGGAGACCACGCGAAGGTCGGTGAGCACGGCGTCCGTGAGCCAGCCGAGCACACCTGGACCGAGCAGAAACCCGGTTGCGATGTAGCCGGTGATCGCCGGCAGCACCCGCGTGGTCGCTGCGAGTCGTCCTCCGACGAGGCCTGCGAGCAGCAGCAGGCCGAAGATCAGGAACGCGTTGGCGGCTGGCGGCCAGTCGGGGAGGAAATCGGCCGCCGTCACGAGGACCGCGCGGACGGCCAGGCTTTCCTTGACGGCTGCTTCCTCACGGCAGGACCTTCTCGCCGCTGATCCCTTTGCGCTCCGGCTTCACGAGGTCTTCGCGAGAGACGCCGAGCCACATCACGAGCGCGGCCATCACCAGCGCGGACGAATAGATGCCGAAGCAGATGCCGATCGCGAGCGCGAGGGAGAAGTGATGCAGCGTCTCCCCGCCGAAAAAGAAGATCGAGAGCACCATAAGCAGCGTGGAGCCGTGCGTGATGATCGTCCGCGAAAGCGTGCGGGTGATCGCGCTGTCGATCACATGGGTGACGGTCGCCTTGCGCATCTTGCGGAAATTCTCGCGGATCCGATCCGCAATGACGACCGACTCGTTCACCGAATAGCCCAGCACGGCCAGCACGGCCGCGAGAACCGGCAGCGAGAATTCCCACTGGAAGAGCGCGAAGAAGCCTAGGATGATGATGACGTCGTGCAGATTGGCGACGATGGCCGCGACCGCAAACCGCCACTCGAAGCGGAGCGCGAGGTAGATGACGATGCCGATCGAGACGAGCAGCAGCGCCAGGGCGCCGTTCTCGTACAGCTCCTTGCCGACTTGCGGGCCCACGAATTCGACGCGCCGCTGCGACGCGGTTGGGTCGTCCGCCTTGAGCGCGCCCATCACGCGCTCGGATAATTGCGCGCTCGAAACGCCCTCCTTGAGCGGCAGGCGGATCAGCGCGGTGTCGGAACTGCCGAAGCTCTGTGCCGAGAATTCACCCAGGTTGAGCTTGTCGATCGCGTTGCGGACGCGCGTGAAGTCGACCGCGTGGCCGTAGGTGACCTCGATGACGGTGCCACCCCGGAAGTCCACGCCGAGGTTAAGTCCGTTGACGGCGAGGAAAATGACGGCGGCTATGAACGTGACCAACGAAACGATGTTGAACACGAGCGCATGCCGCATGAACGGGATGTCGCGCGATATGCGGAAGAATTCCATTGCGGCCTGGCGATCCGGGTTGCGGGACTTTTGTCTCTTAAGGCTTGGCCGGCACGGTCGCGGATTTGCTGCTCATTGCGGGCGCCTTGGCGGAAGCGAGGGCTGGAGAGTCGGCCTTAACCTGCGCGGGCGCGCCTGCCGCGGTATCGGCCTTCGGCTTCCATACCTGCCCGACCGAGATGCGGTCGAGCTTCTTGCGGTTACCATAGATCAGCGCAACGATGCCGCGCGACACGAACACCGCCGAGAACATCGACGTGAGGATGCCGAGCACGTGCACGACGGCAAAGCCGCGGACCGGACCGGAACCGAAAGCGAGCAGCGCGATGCCTGCGATCATCGTCGTGACGTTCGAGTCGAGGATCGTTCCCCACGCGCGCTCGTAGCCCGCCTGGATGGCCGCATGGGGCGTCGCGCCCCATCGCAGCTCTTCGCGAATCCGCTCGTTGATCAGCACGTTGGCGTCGATGGCGATACCGAGTGTGAGCGCGATCGCCGCCATGCCGGGCAGCGTGAGGGTCGCCTGCAGCACCGACAGGACGGCGACGAGCAGTAGCAGGTTCACGACGAGGGCCATCGTCGAGATAACGCCCATCAGCGCGTAATACACGCAGATGAACCCGGCAAGGACGATGAATCCGTACATGACGGAATCGAAGCCCTTCTCGATGTTCTCCTTGCCGAGCGACGGACCGACGGTGCGCTCCTCGACGATTTCCATCGGCGCCGCGAGCGCGCCCGCGCGCATCAGCAACGCGATGTCGTTTGCCTCCCGCGTGTTCATCTTGCCGCTGATCTGCACGCGCCCGCCGCCGATCTCTTCGCGGATCACCGGAGCGGTAATGACTTCGGCCTTGCCCTTCTCCACCAGCACGATCGCCATCCGCTTGCCGACGTTCTCGCGGGTGACTTCCTTGAAAATTCGCGCGCCGGTGCCGTCCAGGTTCACGTGCACGGCCGGTTCATTGGTGCGCTGATCGAATCCCGATTGAGCGTCGTTGATGCGGTCGCCCGTCAGGACGACCTGCCGCCGCACGAGCAGCGGCTCGCCACTGCGATCGGTCAAGAGATCGTTGCCGAACGGCACGGAGCCCGTGCGCGCGGACTCCTGCGCACCCGGGTCGTCGTTGACCATCCGGATCTCGAGCGTGGCGGTACGACCGAGGATGTCCTTGGCGCGCGCCGTGTCCTGCACGCCCGGCAACTGCACGACGACGCGGTCGCCGCCCTGCTGCTGGATGATCGGCTCGGCGACGCCGAGCTCGTTCACGCGGTTGCGCAGGATCGTGATGTTCTGCTGGACCGCCCCGTCCTGGATGCGCTTCTGCGCCTCCGGCTTGAGCCCCGCCACGAGGCGCGACTCGGCGCCGGCTGCATCCTGCTCGCGCACGAGAAGGTCCGGAAAGGCCTTCTCGATCTCGTTACGCGCCCGCGTGCGTTCGGCGTCGTCCTTGAAGCGCAGCACGACGTTGGACGACTCGCGGCCGATGCCCGAGTAGACGACCTTCTTCTCGCGCATCAGCGACCGGATGTCCGTCGTGTAGCGATCTGCCGCCTTGTCGAGCGCGCCCTTCATGTCGACCTGCAGCAGGAAATGCACGCCACCGCGGAGGTCGAGGCCGAGATACATCGGCAACGCGCCGATGCTTGCGAGCCAATGCGGCGACGCCGACAGCAGGTTGAGCGCGACGATGTAGTTGTCGCCGAGCTTCGACTGCAGCACGTCCTTCGCCTTCAACTGGGTGTCGGTGTCGTTCAGGCGCACCTTGACGCCGAGCGGGTCGAGCTCGGCGCCGCGATACGCGATGTTTGCCCCTTTGAGCGCGTCCTCGATCGAGGCGAGCAGCGTGTTGTCCACCTTGACCGATGCCTTCGACGACGACACCTGCACGGCCGGCACCTCGGGGAAGAAGTTGGGCAGCGTGTAGACGAGGCCGAAGGCGAGCGCGACGCCGATCAGTATGTATTTCCAGGCGGGATAACGGTTCATGAAGGCGGGCAGCGGGGAGCGGTCGAAGGCGAACGAACGGTATCGTCAAATGCCTTTGATCGTCCCCTTGGGCAGCAGTTGCGAGATCGCCCCGCGCTGCACGATCATCTGCGTGTTCTGCGCGATTTCGACGGTCGCGTACTGGTCGTCGAGCTTGACGATGCGGCCGAGAATGCCTCCAGCGGTGACGACCTCGTTGCCCTTCTCGAGCGAGTCCAGCATTGCCCGGGCTTCCTTCTGCTTCTTCTGCTGTGGCCGGATCAGCAGAAAGTAGAAGACGACAAAAATCGCGATCATCGGCAGGAACGTGAGCAGGGTGTCCCCCTGGAAGGGGCCGCCACCGGCTGCCTGCGCGTAAGCGGATGTGATCAGCACAACGGACTCTCCGATTTCGTTCGAGGACGACGGCTTCCCGGGACGGCAACACGCACGACGGGGCGTCGAGGAGGTGGCGGCCTGCCACCTTGGACGATCAATTCATTAGGCAATCAATTCAACCGTTTATTTTAGCACGCCGCGTCGTTCTGAATTGAAGCGCGCCACGTAGGATTCGAGGTCATTCGACTCGATCGACGCGCGTATCTCGATCATCAGCGTCAGGTAGTAGTGGAGGTTGTGGATCGTCGCGAGGCGGGCGCCGAGGATTTCGTCGATGCGCTGCAGGTGGTGCAGATAGCTTCGCGAGAAGTGGCGGCAGGTGTAGCAGCCGCAGGTAGGGTCGAGTGGCGCTGTGTCGCTTCGATGGCGTGCATTGCGAATACGAATGTCTCCGAAGCGCGTGAAGAGCCAGCCGTTCCGCGCGTTGCGGGTAGGAAGCACGCAGTCGAACATGTCGATACCGGCGACGACGCCCGCCACCAGGTCCTCCGGCGTGCCGACGCCCATCAGGTAACGCGGCTTGTCGTCCGGCAGTCGCGGCGCCATGTACGCGAGCAGCCGCAGCATGTCCACCTTGGGCTCGCCGACCGACAGTCCGCCGATCCCGAAGCCGTCGAATCCTATCGCTGCCAATCCTTCGAGAGACTGATCGCGAAGGTCTTCGTACATGCCGCCCTGCACGATTCCGAAGAGAGCGTTCCGATTGTCCGCATGTGCGGCCTTGGAGCGCGCCGCCCAGCGCAGCGACAGTTGCATCGAGCGCTCGACCTCCTCGTACGTCGATGGAAATGCCGTGCATTCGTCGAAGACCATGACGACATCCGAACTCAATGCGCGCTGGATCTCCATCGATCGCTCGGGGGTCAGCAAGAGGCGATCGCCGTTGATCGGCGACACGAACGCTACACCCTCCTCGCGCACCTTGCGAAGCCCGCCGAGACTCCACACCTGGAACCCGCCTGAATCGGTCAGGATGGGTTTGTTCCAGCCGATGAAGCGATGCAGTCCGCCATGCGCCGAAATCACGTCCGTCCCCGGCCGCAGCCAGAGGTGAAACGTGTTGGCGAGAATGATCTGGGCGCCGAGTTGGTCGAGTTCGGCCGGCGACATTGCCTTGACTGCGCCGTACGTTCCAACCGGCATGAACACCGGAGTCTCGACGATGCCATGCGCAAGCGTGAGGCGGCCGCGGCGCGCCGCGCCGGCGCGCGCGAGCACCGCAAACGTCATGCTCAGTGTCCTATCCCGTAAATTCGCTCGACAGTTCGCGGCGAAATCGGCCGCCGTGCTTTGATGCCTGGCCTCGCCATAGCCCGAGCGATTGTTTCGGCCAAGCGCCTCGCCTGCCGACCGATTTCATCCGTTCCTTTGTCTTCGCAACTTGCGGGACAGGACACTAGCTCGCGACGATGTGGCCGTCGGGGCGCGTGGTCAGTACGAGTGCGGGACCGAAACCGTCCTGCAGGACCGCGCCGTCGAGGATGATCGCGAAGGAGAAGGCCGTTCGCCATACGTCGAGTTCCGAGCGATTTGCCCAGCCTTTGTCGATCTGCCCGAAGTCGCCCGGCACGATGCCTATGACGCAACGATTTGCCCCGAAAGCGAATGCGTTCCCCCACACCCGGTAGAAATCGCCGCTGAAGTCCGTGCCGAACGTGCCGTACGTCGGGAGCGTCCCGTATTGCGGAGCGATGCCGACATGGATCACGCAGGCGAGACCCGTGACGCGGTAAGCGATAGCCGGGTCGGTGAGCGCTCGTGCGTTCAATTGTGACCACGCGGCAACCACGACGGTGCCCGGCTTCGCCAGGTTGCCGCCGGCATACGGACCCGGCGCGCCGCGTAGCGCGGCGAGCGTGGTCACTCCCTGCGTAAGCGGATGGGGGACGATGCTCGACGACGAAAGCGTGCGCAACGAATACGCAGTGCCGAATCCATCCGTCGTATTCGGATCGATCGTTTCCAGTGTGCCCCAGCCGTGGGGCGTCGTCGCGCCGCCCGTTGCGTCGCTGCGATCCTGGTCATAGAACGTACCGAGAACGACCCCACGCCCGGCGTTTGCGAATTCGGCAACGCGGTTGCCCACGGCGGTCGCGTTGGCGAACACCGTATCTTCGAACACGAGCAGGACGTCGAAATTCGCGAGCAGCGTATCGAGCGCGGGGATGGACGTCGATACGTCGACGGCCGTGTAACTGTGCTCCGGGATTTTCGCCGCGTAGTCCGCGGCGGTCTGCGGGGCAAGCGCGTTGGCGAGAATGCCGACGCGTGCGGCGTGCGCCGAGGTCGCAAGGACCACGGCGACGACAACGGCCGCCAACACGCGGAGCAACAATGGCATCGACGAAAGTCGCCGGGCGGTGGGTGTCGTGCACGCGAACCGCCACGCAGGATTGGGATGGGCGAAGCGTAGCGGAGGCGAGTGATTTTGCCAATGAAACCCATCGGAAAGCGCGGCCGGGGCGTACATTTGTCGCATTGAAGCGGACAGGGTTAGCGTAATGTCGCCGAACGACGACATTTCAGAACGGTAGGGCCGCGCCGGACGTCCCGGACAGAGTGAAAACGCTTGCTGGCTTTCAGCCCTTTTGGCGTTCCAGTAGCATCGCGTCACCGTAACTCATGAAGCGATACCGCTGGGCGATAGCGTGTGAATACGCGGCGCGGATGGCGTTATAGCCTCCAAAAGCGCTGACAAGCATCAAAAGTGTCGATTTCGGCAGGTGGAAGTTGGTGAGCAGCCGATCGACGACGCGAAAGCGATAGCCGGGGGTGACAAACAGCGAGGTTTCCGACGCGCCCGCCTGAACTTTCCCTTGCGCGGATGCCGCCTCCAGCGCGCGAAGCGAGGTGGTGCCGACGGCAATGATGCGGCCGCGCCGTTTGCGGGTGGTCGCGATTGCGGCGACTGTTGCGGGTGGGATCGTATACCGTTCGGAATGCATGCGGTGCAGCGCGATGTCTTCGACCTGAACGGGCGCGAAGGTCCCCGCGCCGACGTGCAACGTGACGAAAGCACGTTCGACGCCACCGCGCGCGAGCATGTCGAACAGCGCTTCGTCGAAGTGGAGTCCCGCCGTCGGCGCGGCAACGGCCCCCGGAGTCCGGGCGTACACCGTTTGATAGCGATCAGCGTCGGCCGCGTTCGGCGCATGGGAAATGTAAGGAGGCAACGGTACTGCGCCATGCAGCTCGAGCCACCGGTGCACGTCGTCGACGCCCTCGAACCGCACGGTGAAGAATCGCTCTTCGCGCGCCTCCACGACCGCGCGCGCGCCATCCGCCAGCTCGATTGAGCCGCCAGTCCGAGGCGGATGGCTCGCCTTCAGCTGAACGACAGCGCGGGTGGGACCGGTGATTCGTTCGACGAGGATCTCGACGTCGCCGCCTGTCGGCTTGCGTCCGCGGATTCGCGCGTTGATGACGCGGGTGTCGTTGAAGACAAGGAGGTCGCCGGGCTGCAGCAATGCCGGCAAGTCGGTGAAACGCAGGTCCGCGAGATCAAATCCCGCGACGTGCAGCAGCCGGCTGCTCGAGCGCGAGGGCGCGGGCGACTGCGCGATCAACTCGGGCGGAAGCAAATAGTCGAAATCCGCCAGCGTGTACGCGTTCGGCATGCCACTTCGCAAGCGGCGTGAGCGCCGCGAACCATCAACTGCACGTGCACTGGTCGATGCCGTGGACGCTCTGCGATCGGGCATCTCGCTTGAAGGTCTCTTCGATTGGCCCGGGCACCGAAGGCACAGCGTGAGGATGATAACGCTTGCGGTAGCCAGGCAACTTTGCTATCGGCTCGTCAAGCCGATTGTCGAGCCGCTACCCCGAATACGACCTCCATGACACCGAGCCGTCATTTTCCGCGCACCTGCATGGCTTGCGGCACCGGCGACAGGAGGGATTTCTGATCCGGTCCCGCAGGGTGTAGATTCACCCCGCTGACAACTTCACGGTGTGCTTTGCGATCATCTTGCCGCCATGCCGCGCGACGACGGTACCTTGATGAACCGACGTGACGCAGGACTCGCCGTACTCGGGCTGCTTGTCGTCGGCGTCGTCGTCCCGCGCGGCATCCATGCACAGCAAGCGAGCAGGGTTTATCGCATCGGTTATCTCAGCACCCCCACGCGCGAGTCGGTCGAGAACGGGCTACAGGCGTTCTTGCGCAAGTTACGCGAGCTGGGCTGGGTCGACGGCCAAAACGTCATCATCGAGTACCGATGGGCCGACGGAAACGTCGAGCGACTGCCCGGCCTCGCGGCCGAGCTGGTCCGCGCCAGGATGGATGTGATCGTGGCGCCAGCCGGATCGGCCGCGCTCGCAGCCAAGAACGCCACCCGAACCATCCCGATTGTCATGATCTTTCCAAGCGATCCTGTGGAGTTGGGGCTGGTTGCGAGCCTGGCTCGGCCGGGGGGAAACATCACAGGTACGACCTTTACGCCGGGTCCCCAGATCTTCGGCAAGCAACTGCAGATTCTCAAGGAGACGGTTCCGCGCGCGTCGCGTGTGGCCATTCTCTCCAACCCCGCAGACGGATCGTTTGCACTTCAAATGAAAGAGGTCGAAGCGACGGCGCAATCGCTGCAACTTCGCCTTCAACGCGTGGATGCGAAAGGTCCCGAGGAGTTGGAAAAGGCCTTCGCCGCAATGGCCCAAGAGCGCGCGGATGCGCTTCTCGTGGGCGGCACTTCGACCTATCTGGCGCACCGGACCAGGCTCGCGGAACTCGCAGCGAGGGGCCGGCTGCCAACGATGTACAGCTTTCGGGAGAGCGTCGAGGCGGGCGGCCTGATGGCCTATTCGGTGAACATGGCCGATTTCGTCGGCCGCGCCGCGGTCTACGTCGACAAGATCCTCAAGGGAGCGAAACCGGCTGACCTGGCCATCGAGCAGCCGACGAAGTTCGAGCTGATCATCAATCTCAAGACTGCCAAGGCGCTCGGACTCGCGGTTCCTGCATCCGTGCTGGCGCGCGCGGACGAGCTGATCCAGTAGTCGACGGGGCTGCTGGGCGCGGACAGCCCGGTACGTGCGTGGTGTTATTGGTGCCGGGAGAGGGAGTCGAACCCTCACGGTATTTCTACCGGCGGATTTTGAGTCGGGCCTTGCGCTTGTCGTTGGCTATTGATACCTAATGGGATCAACGGCTTCGTTGTTGTATGCTCTTGTCCGTTGGGGCCGTTGATTGGCCGCGCTGTCCCGGATTTGTCCCATAGCGCTCATAGCGTAAAGGGGGTTTTGATGCCGGATCGTTGTCCGTATTAACAGCTCCACGTCGACCGCGCGGTTAGCATCAGCCTGCTGATGTCGCGTCTACACCCGTCCCCCGGTGTTCTCACAAGCATTTCCCTTAACGCAAGACTTCAGGTATGGCGCTGCCCACCAGCTGGTGTGCTGCAGCGGCCACTTGGAAAAGTGCCAAGTTCCGACGGGCGTACTCGCCTGATATTTTAGGCACGAAAACGAGGCCGAAGCCGTTTTCGACCTGCCATCGCAATGAAGCCTCAGGT
>JBKPOL010000144.1:0-4005 GCA_046733075.1 Pseudomonadota bacterium
CCGGGGCGCCCGTGTGCGGAGCCTCGGCCGCAGGCTCGAACCAGTGAGCACGCGCCTTCATGATCAGGTTCTGTGCCTTGGTCGGATCCATTCCCGTGAGCTCGACGAGCTCATCGCCGGCAAGGTCGGCGAGCGCATCCCGCGTGGTGATGCCGTTCGCCGCGAGCCTGCTCGCAATGTCCGTATCCATGCCTTCGAGTGATAGCAGCGCCTCCTCTACGTTCTCGACGCTTTCCTCGCGGGCAATCGCGTCGGTGAGAAGGGCGTTGCGGGCGCGCGATCGAAGCTCGTTCACCGTGTCTTCGTCGAACGCTTCGATCTCGTTCATCTCGGTAATGGGGACGTACGCCACTTCTTCAAGGGAGGTGAATCCCTCGTTGATGAGGATGTCGGCCACTTCCTCGTCGACGTCGAGCTTGTCGATGAAGAGGCTCCGCAAGCGGCCCGTCTCGGCCTCGTGCTTCTGCTGCGACTCCTCGACGCTCATCAGGTTCAGCTCCCACCCCGTCATCTCGGAAGCGAGACGCACGTTCTGTCCGCTGCGACCGATCGCGATCGCGAGGTTCTCCTCGTCGACGACGACGTCCATCGCGTGGCGCTCCTCATCGACGACGATGCTCTGCACTTCAGCAGGCGCGAGGGCGTTGATGACGAGCTTCGCGGGATCGTCCGACCAGAGCACGATGTCGACGCGCTCGCCGGCGAGCTCGTTGGTGACGGCGGTCACCCGTGAGCCGCGCATCCCGATGCACGTTCCCTGCGGGTCGAGGCGCGGGTCGTTCGACTTGACGGCGATCTTCGCGCGGATCCCCGGGTCGCGTGCGGCAGCCTTTATCTCGATCAGGCCCTCCTCGATCTCCGGTACCTCGAGCTCGAAGAGCCGCATGATGAATTCCGGCGCGACGCGCGACAGGATGAGCTGCGGCCCCTTCGCGGTACGGTCGATCTTCATCACATAGGCGCGCACGCGATCGCCCACGCGCAGCATCTCCTTGGGAATCAGCTGGTCGCGCGGAATCAACCCTTCGATGCGGCCGGATTCGACGATGACGTTTCCGCGCTCGATGCGCTTGACCGTGCCGGACAACAGGTTGTCGTCCCGCTCGAGGAAATCGTTCAGGATCTGCTCGCGCTCGGCATCGCGAATCTTCTGCAGGATGACCTGCTTGGCGGCCTGCGCGCCGATGCGCCCGAACTCGACGGGCTCGAGCGGCTCCTCGACGACTTCACCGAGCTCGAGCGCGGGGTTGCGCTCCGCGGCGTCGGTGATGGCGATCTGGTGCGCGGGCTCCTCGTGCTCCTCGTCGGGAACGACGGTCCAGCGGCGAAAGGTTTCGTAATCTCCCGTCTCGCGGTTGATCGACACGCGTGCGTCGATGTTGTCCGCGTACTTCTTCTTGGTCGCGGACGCGAGCGCGGCTTCGAGCGCCGTGAAGACGATTTCCTTCGGAACGTTCTTCTCGCGCGACAGGGCGTCTACGAGCAGCAGAAGTTCGCGGTTCATGATCCTTTTCTCTCCTTGGCCCGATTGCGCCGGGGGATTTCGGCGTGCGGCGCTCATCGCTTCCAATCGATTGCGGGAACGAGCCGCGCCCGCGCAATCGTTGCGAAAGGGAACGCCTTGACTCCCGCCGCCGTTTCCACGAGAACGTCGTCGCCCTCGGTGCCACGCAAAATGCCCTTGATGCGCTTCGCTCCGTCGACCGGCGCGGCAAGCGTCAGCTGTGCTTCCTGTCCTGTGAAGCGCACGAAATCGGCCAGCCGCTTAACGGGACGATCGAGTCCCGGCGACGAAACCTCGAGGCGCTCGAAGTCGACGTTCTCGACTGCGAAAAGCCGCGTCAGGTGGTTCGATACGCGTGCGCAGTCCTCGACGTCGACGCCATTCGGCTTGTCGATGAACACGCGCACAAGACGGCTCCGTGCCGACATGTCCCAGTCGACCAGCTCGTACCCCAACGCCGGTACCGTTTGCTCCAACAGTTCACCCAGGCCCAACTCGCGCCTCGCCAGCCGCGGCGTCCTCGGCCTCATTGCGGCGCCTCAACTCATTTACGACCTGCGCGTGGGCGTCGCGTGACGACTCGCGTCGGCCGTCGCTCCACACGCTTCGCGCGGGGCGTCGCGCCGGCCGCTCGCGTCACCAAAAAAAAATGGGCTGCGCCCAGCCCATTTCTCATTACTTATCGGGCCGAATTGTAGCAGAAAACCCGCCGTTTTGACATCCCGCGCCCTTAGGCGGTCGAAGTTTCCACGTTAAACTTTCCGCACGCCTGACCTGGAGCAACAAGCCATGCCCGACCCACTGACGATCGCCAAGCATGGCGACATCGAACTCGATCTTCTTCCCGCGCTCGCAAACCGGCACGGGCTCATCACCGGCGCGACCGGCACCGGCAAGACGGTCAGCCTGCAGGTCATCGCCGAGCGGATGAGCCAGATTGGCGTCCCGATTTTCATGGCGGACGTGAAGGGCGACCTCGCCGGCATGAGCCAGGCCGGCGCAATGTCGCCGAAGCTCGCCGAACGCCTGCAGTCGATCGGTGTGGCGCCCCCGGCTTTCGCGGCCACGCCGGTCGTGTTTTGGGACGTTTTCGGCGAGCAGGGTCATCCCGTTCGCGCAACGGTCAGCGACTTGGGACCGCTCCTGTTGTCGCGCGTTCTTAACCTGAATGAAACGCAGCAGGGCGTGCTCGCCCTCGTCTTCAAGTTCGCCGACGACAACGGCCTGCTGCTGCTCGATCTCAAGGACTTGAGGGCGCTGCTGCAATACGCATCGGAAAACGCCCAGAGCCTGCAAACCTCGTACGGCAATATCTCGGCGGCGTCGGTAGGCGCGATCCAGCGGGGCTTGCTTGCGCTCGAGCAGCAGGGCGGCGACAAATTCCTGGGCGAGCCGATGCTGAACATCGACGACCTGCTGCAGACCGAGGACGGACGCGGCAACGTCAACATCCTCGTAGCCGACCGGCTCATGCAGTCGCCGCAGCTCTACGCGTCGATGCTGCTTTGGCTGCTCTCCGAGCTGTACGAACGATTGCCGGAAGTCGGTGACCGCGAGAAACCCAAGCTCGTGTTCTTCTTCGACGAGGCGCACCTGCTCTTCACCGATGCGCCGAAGGTACTGCTCGACAAGATCGAGCAGGTCGTGCGCCTGATTCGCTCGAAGGGCGTCGGCGTGTTCTTCGTCACGCAGAACCCGCTCGACGTGCCGGACATCGTGCTCGGCCAACTGGGCAACCGCGTGCAGCACGCGCTTCGCGCGTTCACCCCGCGCGATCAGAAAGCGGTCAAGGCGGCGGCATCGACGATGCGCGCAAACCCGAAGATCGATACGGAGAAGGCGATCACCGAGCTCGGCGTCGGCGAAGCGCTGATTTCATTCCTCGACGAGAAAGGTCGTCCGGAGCCGGTCGAGCGTGCATTCGTGCTGCCACCCGCTTCGCGCATCGGACCCATCACCAGCGACGAGCGCAAGGCGGTCATCGATAAATCACCGGTCAAAGGCGTCTACGAGAAGACGGTCGATCGCGAATCGGCCTACGAGAAGCTCTCCAGTCGCGCGGCACTATCGGCGGGGGGAGCGCCCGGCACGCCCGCGGCCGGCGGGGGCATCATGGATTCGATCAAGGGATCGCTTGGCGGTCTGATGACAGGAAGCGGCCGCAAGGACAGCCTGGTGGAAGCCATGGCGAAGAGCGCCGTACGCACGATGGGCTCGTCGGTCGGCCGCGAGATCGTGCGCGGCGTGCTCGGATCGTTGCTCGGCGGAAAGCGCCGCTGAAGTCGGGGAGGATTCAAGGCCATTGCGCGTCCTCGCCTTCACTATCCGCCTTGTCCGCGAGCCGTTCCATCGCCTGCTGCAGCATTCGTATCGCGTCGTCCCGACGCTTCCCGGTGAGCCTCTGCTGGTCCATGATCAGCAGCAGCCCGTCCTGCTCCTCCCGATTGACGCGTCCTCCACTTCCCGCACCGTCGCGTAGGCCGACCACCCCCGGTGCGTAC
>JBKPOL010000145.1:0-5249 GCA_046733075.1 Pseudomonadota bacterium
AGCGCGAAGTTGCATTCCATCTCCCGTTCGAACTCGGCGCGCTGGCGCTCGTTCATGATCGAATACGCGAGCTCGCGCGTGAGCTGCCCCGTCAGTTTCTGGCTCGCGAGCGCCTTGATGTTGCCGTGTTCCTTCATGCTCGGCGGGAAATCGTTCGAGATGAACAAATCCGAGCCGCCCGCGTCGCGCATCGTGGCAAGAAACTTGTGCATGTAGGCGCGCGCCTTTTCTTCGTTCGTTTCAGCCATTTGATCGTCGCTTGAGCGGTAGTGGCAAACGAACGTCCAGGTGGCAAGTTGCATGCCCGAAGCACCGCGCTACAATTTCGGCCTCTCGAATCTGCAATGCCTCGCGCCACCGCCCCACCCCCGCCGATTACGCTTGCGAAGTTCAGCCGGCCTCGTCTCTATGACGTGTTGCGGCGTGAGCGCCTTTTCGCGCGCCTCGACAAGGCGCGTGCGCATCCGATCGTCTGGATCGCGGGACCGCCCGGCGCCGGAAAGTCGACGCTGATCGCAAGCTACATCGAGGCGCGCAAGGCGCCCGGCGTGTGGTTCCAGGCCGACGCCGGGGATGCCGATCCCGGCACCTTCTTCCACTATTTGACGCTCGCCGCGTCCGACGTGATGCGCGCGAGATCGAAGGCGGTCGCCGCGCTGCCGCGTTACGGCCCGGAATACGCAAGCGATCTGCCCACGTTCACGCGGCGCTTCCTGCGCGCATTCTTTGCGCTGTTTCCTGCACAGTCGATTCTTGTCATCGACAACTTCCATGAGCCGCCCGGTTCAGCGGCCTGGCGTCACGCGTTCAGTGAGGGCCTGCGCGAGTTGCCCGACGGCCTCAACGTGGTCTTCGTGTCGAGGGTGCCTCCACCACCCGAGATGGCGCGTCTGATCGCGGACCAGTCGATCACGCAGATTGACTGGAGTGAACTGCGCTTCACGGAAGAAGAGGCGCTCGCGATGACGGCGGGCGTGCAGGTCGAACCTTCGGTGTCGCGCGCGATCCACCGCGCGAGCGACGGGTGGGCCGCGGGCATCGTGCTGATGCGCGAGCATCTCGTACGCGCCGGAGCACTCGACACCAGCGCGCGCGTTCCCGAGAGCAAGGAAGCGGTGTTCGCGTATTTCACGGGCGAAATCTTCGAGCGCGCGCGACCGAACAATCAGCGAACACTGCTGCTCACCGCGCTGCTGCCGTCCGTCACCGGCAGCGACGCGGCTGCGATTACCGGCGATGCGGATGCGCCGCGCGTCCTCGATTACCTGTATCGACAGCATCTGTTCACCGACCGGCGGCGCAGCGGACCGGATCCGGTTTACCAGTTTCACGCGCTCTTCCGTGAATTCCTGCTCGACGAGGGACGCAGGCGGCTCCCGCCCGAGGCGAGACGCGAAGCGCTCGACCGCGCGGCCGGACAACTGGTGTCGCGCGGCGAGTTCGATGCCGCGGCGGCGCTTTATCGGGAGGCGCAGGCCTGGCCCGCACTGACCGGCCTCGCCATGCACGTCGGTGCGGCGCTCATTGCCGATGGACGCGCCAATACGCTCGCCCAGTGGATCGACGCGCTGCCGGCCGAGTTTCGCGATCGGGAGCCGCGACTCTCCCTCTATCTCGGCGTTGCGCTTCTCTACAGCGATCCGCGCCGCGCGAAGGCCTTGCTCGAAGCGGCGTACGAAGGATTCGTCGCGAACGGCGACGTGCGACGGATCCTCATGACAGCCGCCCACGCCGTCGACTGCCACTATTTCGAATGGGCCGACTTCACACCTCTCGATCGCTGGATCGCCGTGTTCGAGGAGCGGCTCACGCCGAGCGCGCCGCTCGACGCTCCGTACGACGCGATGCGCGTCTATTCGGCGTTCCTCATCGCGCTCCTGTTTCGTCAACCGGACCATCCGCGCATTGCGGAAGTCGCCGCTGAAGTCGCACGGCAGATCGCCGACGAAGCCGCGCTCGAGGTTCCGCTCAACTTCCGGCTGAACGCATCGTCGATCCTGTTCAACTATTACAACTGGAAGACGAAGGGCGACACGGCGGACGCGCTGATCGCGCGCGTCACGCCCTGGCTCGCCGACCCGCGGGCGACGCCACTCAATCTCGTGTGGTGGCGCGTCCACCTCGCGTTCAACCACCAGATCCAGAGCCGCTTCGACGCCGCGCGGCGGACGATGGATGAAGCGGAGGCGATCGCACGCGAGCATGGATTGCGCTCGGTGCTGTTCGAGATCTATTACGCCGAAGTCGCACCCATCGTCTCGTCGCGCGATGTCGCAGCGTCGATCGCCGCCCTCGACAAGCTTCGCACTGTCCTGAATCCGTCACGGCGGATGGACGTGGCGTACTTCAAATTCCAGGAATCGACGGTGAGGCAGCTCGAAGGTCGCGCCGAAGATGCCGTTCGCGCGGCACAGGAAGCGATCGCCATCGGGCGCGAGGCGGGCCTCCCCGCGATGCAGATACCGCACTTTCTGGTGCGCGAGGCGTTGTCGCATCTCGCTCGCGACGCCATCGACGACGCGCTCGCACGATACGACGAGGCGCTCCGGACGGCGGTCGGCATCGACGCCAACAACTTTCGCGTGCAGCGCGGGTTCGTGGAGGCGCACCGTGCCCGGATCGAAGGCCGCAACGGGGACGCGGTCACACTGCTGCGGGAGCTGCTGCCTCTATGCCGCGAACGTCGCTATGTCGGTTTCCTGCGGCAGTTGCCGCTGCTCACGGCGCCGTTGTTCGCACTCGCCCTCGAGCACGAGATCGAGACCGACTACACCCGTCAGCTGATTCGCGAGCGCCAGCTTGCACCGCCGTCGCCGTCGACCGCGCACTGGCCCTGGCCACTCGCGCTGCGGACGCTGGGCGAGTTCGTCGTGCTTCGCGACGGCGTTCCCATGGTCTCCAAGGGCAAGGCACAGCGACGCCCGCTCGAGATGCTGAAGGCGCTCGTCGCCCTCGGTGGCCGCAACGTCGACGCGTCGGTCCTGACGGCGCACCTGTGGCCTGACGCCGAGGGCGACGATGCGAAAACGTCCTTCGACAGCGGTCTTTACCGGCTGCGCAAGCTGCTCGCGGTCGACGGCGCACTGACGCTCGCCGAGGGCCGGCTCTCGCTCAACCCGAACGTCGTATGGCTCGACGTGTGGGCGTTCGAGCACGCGCTCGATGCGACGCCACCGGACGTCGAGGGCGCGCTCGCCAACTATCGAGGGCACTTCCTCGGACTCGAGGCGCCCGCGCCGTGGGCGATTCCGCTGCGGGATCGCCTGCAGGCCCGGCTCGCACGCGCGGTCGTCGCGCACGGCCAGGCGCTGGAGGCGCGCGGGGACTTCCCCGCCGCACGTGCGCTGTACGAGCGCGCACTCGAGCTCGACAACCTTGCCGAGGCTGTCTACCGGCGCCTCATGGTTTGCCAGCGGGAGCTCGGCGATCCGGCCGGTGCGCTCACCACGTATCGCCGTTGCCGCGAGCTGCTCTCGATCGTCCTCGGCCGCAAGCCCGCGGCCGAGACCGAAGCGATCCGCGAGTCGCTCGCGACCGCCTGAACGGGGGAGCGCCGCCCCGACTTGGAATCCGTCAGTCATCGGTGAGCCTCGCCGCGCGACGATGCGTCGCGTACCAGTCAAGACGAAAGGAACACCGATGTTCGATCTGACCGCCTCCCGTACCTCGCGCTCCGCGTTTGCATCACCAGGCCGACGCATTCGCGGCGTCCGCCCGGACCGTCTCGTGGCGATCCCGGGATTACCGTTCCCCGTGCTGGCAAGTCCCGGCGCGCAGGCGACTGCCCGGCGAATCGCCGAGCGTGCGCAAGTGACGTGCGGCTTCCTCGAGAGCGTCCTGGGCGTCGCGCCGACGGTTGCGCTGCGTGTGCTGGATCGCGAGGACTGGGACTCGCACGCCGACGTCGCGGCCTACGGCTTTGCACATATCGCGCGCGACGGACATCTGGTCGTCGGCGCCGGCGCCGCCGACGCCTGGCGCACCGTCAGCAGCCACTTCGCGCGCCATCTCCCGCCACGCGAGCTCGCCAGTCTCGTAGGTGTGCACGGCGTAGACAGCGTGAATCGTCGCGGTCCGGCGCTCGACGCGTTCGCCGAGTTGTTGATCGTACACGACGTGGCTCACATGCTCGCAACGCAGATGGACCTCCGCTTCGACACACGCTGGCTCGAGGAAGCGTTTGCGAACTACGTGCTCGTCGCTGTCCTCGGCGATTGCGAACCTTCGGCGCTCCGCCTCGTCGGGTCGCTGGCCGACGCCGGGGCGAGCCTCGATACCTGGTTGCCGACGCTCAGCGAGTTCGAGGAACCGGCAAGCAAGCTCGACGCTTCCGCGACAGTGCTCGCCGAGCTTGCGATCACGCGCAGCGTCTACGCAGCGTACGCGCTGCGGCACACGGCGCCGCTCGTGAAGCTGTTCGCGTCGTTTCGACCGGACAGCCGGCCGCGCGATGCCGATTACGAGCTTGGACGCATGCTGTCGCTCGACGTGCACCCGACGATTGCCGCGATTCCGGCGCGTTTCGTGCGCGCGACCATGCGGGCAGCCGCCTGACCCTTCTACGGTAATCCTTGCCAAAGGAGATATCGATGAGCGCACGCCTGATTAGAATCGCCGCCCTCTATCTGGTCGTCGGTGTGACGATGGGCATCGTCATGGGCATCGTGCACGATTTTTCGCTCGCGCCCGTGCACGCCCACATCAACCTGCTCGGCTTTGCGACGCTGGCCATCATCGGCGCGATCTACCAGATCTATCCCGATGCGGCGAACACGCGCCTCGCCCGCCTGCACTTCTGGATCCACACGATCGCACTGCCCGTGTTCATGGTCGGCCTGGCGTTCGCGCTGACCGGTCACGAGGCGTTCGTGCCCGTGACGATCGTCGGTGCGACCGCCGTTGCCGTCGGCATTCTCGTGTTCGCCGTGAACGTCTGGCTCACCGTGCGCCCCGCGGGCAGCGACGCCGCCATGAACGCGGTGGCGCGCGCTGCGGCCTAGATGAGCGCGCCGCCAAAGCCCCGCGACGCCCGCGAGTTGGCGGGGGCGGCGTCCCCATCGCCGCCGCCGGGCACGCCGTCGAGCGAATCGAGCCCCGTGTCGACCAAGCATTCGACCAAGGCGGGCGCGAAGCGCGAGCGTAAGCGAAGGCCGAAATTCGTGCTGTAGGGAGCGGTCGAGGGCCGCCCTTACAATGCGCGCATGCGGCTGGGTCGGCTTCTGCGGATCGTCGTCGTTGCGCTGCGGCAC
>JBKPOL010000146.1:0-2854 GCA_046733075.1 Pseudomonadota bacterium
GCACGTCCGTATTGGTCCTGACTCAAAGGGACCGATATTCGGGGGACGGCTCTCTCCGTCCCTCTTTTTTTGCCCGCTTTCTGCGAGCGTGCAATGAACGAATGACGCGGGCGGTGCGTCAGAGCTTCGAACCCATAGCAAGGCTCGCGGGAAATGACGGAACAAGTGTTGGACATCGCGACGGTCGCAGCGGCACCCGAGATCGGCGCCGTCCTCGAGGCCGCGCAATTGACGTACAGCAGACCGTGCGACCTGGGGTATCGTCGCGAGGGTCCGCCAGACGCCTTTCGCTACGTCGATGAGCATGGGCGTGTCGTGCGGCGACCGGCCGTGCTCGCGCGGATAAAGGCGCTGGCGATTCCCCCGGCGTGGACGTCGGTGTGGATCTGCGCGGACCCGCAAGGTCACCTGCAGGCGGTCGGTCGCGATGCGCGTGGTCGATTGCAGTACCGATACCATGCCGACTGGCGCGCGCAGCGCGATCAGTACAAGTTCCATCGGATGGTGAACTTCGCGCGCAAGCTGCCGGCCATTCGCCAGGCGGTCGAGCACGATCTCGCCACGCCCGGACTCAACCGCCGCAAGCTGCTCGCGGCCATGGTATGCATCCTCGATCGCACGTTCATGCGTGTCGGCGACGAGCGTTATCGGCGCGACAACGGCAGCTACGGCCTGACGACCTTGCGTACCAAGCACGTGCGCGTTTCGGGTGACCGAATCCGGTTGCGGTTCCGCGGCAAGTCCGGCAAGGAGCACGACGTCGCACTCGCCGATCGGCGCTTAGCGCGCATCGTGCGGCGCTGTCTCGATCTTCCCGGTTACGAACTCTTCCAGTACATGGAGGATGGAGAACGAAGGCGCATCTTCGCCACGGACGTGAACGAATACCTGCAGGAGATCAGCGGCGCCGACTATACGGCCAAGGATTTCCGCACCTGGGGCGCAACGGTGATTGCGACGGTGCTCCTTACACGCTACGGACCCGCCTCGAGCGCCACCGAGCGAACTCGGACGGTCAACCGTGCGCTTCGCGCGGCGGCCCAGGCGTTGCGCAATACGCTTGCCGTTTGCCGGAAGAGCTACGTGCATCCGGGCGTCGTCGACGCCTATCTTGCCGATGCGTTGCCGCCGCGCAAGTTGAAGCGGCGTTACGCAGGGCTGTCGGTGGCGGAAAGCCGAACGCTTTTGCTGCTCAAGAAATTGCAGGCCGCGCCGAAGACGCCGGTGAAGCCGCGCACGCGGACTCGCGCCGTTGACCGGGCGGGTTTGACACCGGCAGCGCTACCGGCGGCCTAAACGCCGCCACCCAGTCCCGCTTCGTTGTCAGGCGGCGCGTCGCCGCCGCTTCACCGATGACCCGCGCCCAATATCGCAGCACCGCCGGTTCGCGCGCATCCTGCGGATGGAGCGTGATTCGAAGCAGCGTGTCGGCATCGGCACGACCCAGCTCCACCGCGATGGCGAGCCGTGAATAGGCGCGGCGTACTGCACTCGTCGGGCTGTAGCAGAGGTTGGCCGTCCTGACGAAGCGCCATTCGGGCAAGAGATAGAGGCCCTTTTTGTCGCTCGCGTAACTGAATCGATGCCCGCATGCATCGATTGCGTCACGCGTTCCCGCGCTCATGAGCCACGCCGGAGGCACGAAGCCCGCAAGCGGCCAACCGAGCGTGTCGAACATTGCGATGCCCGCAAGGATCCTCCGCGTGGCGTCCTCCGCTGAGAGTGCCGCGAACTCGCCTTCGCTGCGCGTGAGGAGGCGCCGTTCGACAAAGGCGCGCACGCTGCGCGGCGGCTCGGACTCATCGAGATGAAACAATCCGTGCAGGACGAGCTCGTCGCCCCCTACCACGCGCGCTTCGAGCGCGCGCAAGAATTGCGCATCGCCAGGTACCGGCGCGCGATGGTGATAGTCGGGAATGACGAGCAACGATGCGCAACGCACGCCGCAATGCTCGAGCATCGCGAAGAGCTCGCGGCACTCGCGCCACGTCGCAGGCGAAACGTCGTGTACGGCAACGACCGCCGCGCCATCGCCGAGCGCAGGTGACATCACCCGCGACGTCGCTCAGGACGTCGCATAGCCCGATGCATGCGGCGATGCTGTAACGATCGCCGCGCGATAGACATCGAGGAGTCCGCGCATGGCCACGTCCCAACTGAAATCCTGCTCCGCGCGCATTCGCGCACGCTGTCCCAGCCTGTCCGGATTTCTCTCGTAGAACGAGACGATGCCCGTCGCCATCGCACGGGCGTCGCGCGGAGCGACGAGCACGCCCGTGTCGGGCGTCACGATCTCCGGAATTGCTCCCGCCTTTGCCGCGATCACGCCGCGACCGCAGGCCATCGCTTCAATCAGCACGAGGCCGAACGTTTCCTGGTCTCCGGCGTGCACGAGCCCGTCCACGCTCGCGAGAATGCGTGCGAGCTCGAGAGAAGAATGGAGAAACGGCAGCAACGTGACATTCGAAGGCAGGGGCAGCGAGAACGCTGGACCCGCGAGGACAAGGTGATAGCGCGGACCGAGTTGCTGAAAAGCATCGAGGAGGACCCGGAGATTCTTCTCACGGGAAAACCGGCCGGCGTACGCAAGTAGGCGCGTACGCGCAGGCAAGCCCAACTCCCGCCGCAGCGCACGGCTTCGGTGCGCGGGTGAAAAGGCTTCGATGTCGACCCCGAGCGGTCGCGCGACGACCCGATCGACGCCCCATTGTGACAATTGCTCCCCCATGAACACGCTCGGCGTGACCACGACGTCGCAGCGCCGGTAAAACTCGCGGGAATAAGCACGCACGACCGCGGCGATGCCCGCACCGAAACGGCGCGCGGCCATCTGCACGATGTCGCTATGGCAAAA
>JBKPOL010000147.1:0-14203 GCA_046733075.1 Pseudomonadota bacterium
GTTCTGCACGGCAATCGAATGACCCGCGCCCATCAGCACGTGACCGCGATGCTGCAGGAGCGCGTTCATCGGCACGACGAAGAACCCGGCGCAGGCGCCGATGGCGATCATCAGCAGCATCGCGAGCGGTATGAAATGGGCGAATACCATCGCCATCACGACGACGCCCATGGCAGCGCCGATCGGCAGCACGTTGACGGCCCCGCGGAGGGACACGAATTTCGCCGCGATGACGGCGCCGAGCGCAATGCCTACGGCGACCACGCCCTGCAGCATCGAAGCCTGCGACAGGTTGAGCGAGAGTGCGCGCGCGGCCCAATCGATAACGATGAATTGCAGCGTCGCGCCCGCGCCCCAGAACAGCGTCGTCGTGGCGAGCGAAATCTGTCCGAGCCGGTCGCGCCACAGCAGCGAGACGCAGTGCGAGAACTCGCGAACGAGATACAGCGGATTCTTGCTCGGAACGCGGTGGTCGACACCGGTATCCGGGATGTACCAGTTGAAGATCGCCGCGATCAGATAGAAGGCCATGATCACGGCAATGGCGGCCTCGGGCGGCGTGTTGACGGGCGTGTCGAACATCGGTAAATCGAACCCGAGCAGCGTCGCGGACACGCGGGGGGTGATCAGCGCTCCGCCGAGCAGTACGCCGAGGATGATCGAACCCACGGTTGCGCCTTCGATCCATCCGTTCGCAACGACGAGCTGGTGCGGCGGCAACAGTTCAGTCAGGATGCCGTACTTCGCCGGCGAATATGCCGCGGCACCGAATCCGACGATCGCATAGGACAGGAGGGGATGGGTGTCGAGCAGCATCATCGCGCAGCCGACGATCTTGATCGCGTTGGTGATCAGCATCACGCGGCCCTTCGGCATCGAATCGGCGAATGCGCCAACGACCGGCGCGAGCAGCACGTACGACACGACGAAGCTTTGCTTCAGCGCCGGCGTCATCCAGGCGGGCTCCTGCAGCTCGCGCAGCAGCGCGATCGCGGCAATGAGCAGTGCGTTATCGGCGAGCGACGAGAAGAACTGCGCCGCGATGATCGTGTAGAAGCCCGGTTTCATGGAGTCGAGCGCGCGGGGGCGGGAGCACCCGTGTCGTTCGCCTCGATTGTTATAATCGCGAACACTGCGCGGCCGGCGCTTTATACCATGATCCCGTACGCCTTCCCAACGCGGCCGCCCGCGGCTCGCGCCGTCGGCCCCTTGTAGCGAACAGCGCGCGTCGCGCTGTTGACCCGCTTATTCACCCATGTCCCGGCCGATCGCCGCAACGCTCGATCTCGGCGCGCTTGCGCGTAACGTCGAGCGGGCGCGTCGCTATGCCGCCGGCGCAAAGCTGCTGGCCGTCGTCAAGGCGAACGCCTACGGCCACGGGCTGATGCGCGTATTGCCAGCGCTTGCCGGTGCAGACGGAATTGCCCTGATCGAGCTCGAAGCGGCGCTCGAGCTGCGGGAGAACGGTTACGACCGGCCCATCCTTCTGCTCGAGGGATTTTTCGACGTGCGCGACCTCACCGTGGCCGCCGATGCGCGGATCGCCGTCGTCGTGCACGATCTCGACCAGGTGCGCATGCTGGAGCAAGAAAAGGTCGCCCGGCCCATCGAGGTGTATCTGAAGACGAACACAGGAATGAATCGGCTGGGCCTTGCACCCTCCGCGGTAGCGCGCGCTTGCGAACGCCTCGTCGATCTCCCGTCGGTCGCCGGCATCACCCTGATGACGCACTTTGCGCGTCTAGAGGAGGACGACGGCCTCGCCGAGCCTCTGGCACGGTTCGAAAGCGCATGCGCGGGGCTTCCGTACCCGCGCTCGCTTGCGAACTCGGCAGGCGTGGTCCGGTATCCCGAAGTCGGAGGAGAGACCGTCCGGGCGGGCATCATGCTGTATGGTGCCACGCCGTTCCCCAAGCGAAGCGCGGAGCGCCTCGGGCTCGCGCCGGTGATGACGCTGCGCTCGCGCATCATCGGCACGCAGGCGATCGAGCGCGGCGATGCGGTGGGCTACGGCGCGACGTTCCGCGCACCGCATGCGATGCGGATCGGCGTCGTGGCCTGCGGATACGCCGACGGCTATCCGCGCCATGCGCCGAACGGCACGCCCGTACTCGTCGAGGGCCAACGCGTCCCGATGGCCGGGCGCGTGTCGATGGACATGCTGACCGTGGATCTCTCGTCGGTTCCCCATGCCGCTGTCGGTTCCGATGTCGTGCTGTGGGGTGAAGGCCTGCCGGTCGACGAGGTCGCCGCCGCTGCTTCGAGCGTCGGTTACCAGCTGCTTTGCGCCGTGGCGCCGCGCGTCCCGTTCGTCGTGCGCGATCGCGGCAAGCGCTTGGAACAGGACAAGTAACGTGTACATCGTCGTGACCGGCGCAGCCGGCTTCATCGGATCGAACCTCGTGAAGGCGCTGAACGCGCGCGGCGAACGAGACATCATCGCCGTCGATGATCTGACGAAGACCGGCAAGTTCCGCAATCTTGTCGATTGCGACATTGCCGACTACGTCGACAAGGACGAATTCCTCATGCGGCTCCACAACGGCGACTTCGACGACGATATCGCCGTCATGTTTCACCAGGGTGCGTGCGCCGACACGTTGGAGACCGACGGTCGCTACATGCTCCGCAACAACTATCGCTATTCCGTGACGCTGCTCGAGCATTGCCAGGACAACGACATCCCGTTCATCTACGCGTCGAGCGCGTCCGTGTACGGTGCGGGAACGGTGTTTCGCGAGGAGCGCGCGAACGAGGCGCCGCTCAACGTGTACGGCTACTCGAAATGCCTCTTCGATCGCTACGTGGGTCGCCTGCTGCGCGAGCGCACCGCGCAGATTGCGGGGTTCCGCTACTTCAACGTCTACGGACCCGGCGAGGCGCACAAGGGCCGCATGGCGTCCGTCGCGTTTCACTTCGCGAACGAATACCTGCGTGACGGGCGCGTGCGGCTTTTCAAGGGCTCGGGCGGGTATGCCGATGGCGAGCAGCGCCGGGACTTCATTCATGTCGACGACGTGATCGCCGCGAACCTTCATTTCTACGATCACTCGGAGCGCTCCGGCGTGTTCAACCTGGGGACCGGCAACGCTGCCACGTTCAACGCCGTCGCGCACGCAACGGTCAATGCATGCCGCCGCAGTGCGGGCGAGGCGCCGCTCGCTCTTGCGGACCTCGTTCAGAATGGAACGATCACGTATGTGCCGATGCCCGAAGCGCTGCACGGCACGTACCAGAGCTTCACGCAGGCCGATCTCACGGCGCTGCGGGCCGCGGGCTACAAGGCGCCGATGATGAGCATCGAGGAAGGCGTGCCGCGCTACGTCGAAAGTCTGATTTCGCGCGTACGCGTGCCTTCGTAATCTGACGCTTCGATCGCATCGCGCGTCCTGCAACCGGGACGCGCGCGGCGACGAACTCGCCACCACGAAGGAGCATCCATGATTCGCTTGATCGTTGCGCTTGCATTCGCAGTTGCATCCCAGATCGTCGTAGCGGCTGTCAATCTCAACACGGCAACGAAGGAGGAGCTCGTTGCACTGTCGGGCATCGGACCCGCGAAGGCCCAGGCGATCCTCGATTACCGCACCCAGCATGGCGGATTCAAATCCATTGACGAGCTGAAGGACGTGAAGGGCATCGGTGCTCGCCGTTTCGAGAAGCTGAAGTCCGAGTTGACGGTCACGCCCGTTGCAGCGAAGACGCCGCCCGCCAGAAGCGACGCGCGGAGCCAGACGGTCGCCGCCAAGGCCGATGCCAAGGCGCAGAAGTAGGGCGCACGCGAGTTTGCGCGATGCCCGGCTGCGGAGGCTTTAGCGCTGGCGGTTGGTCGCGGTCTC
Organism: Pseudomonadota bacterium; assembly: GCA_046733075.1. Taxonomy (GTDB): domain Bacteria; phylum Pseudomonadota; class Gammaproteobacteria; order Burkholderiales; family Casimicrobiaceae; genus VBCG01. The sequence continues at coordinate 3,840 of JBKPOL010000147.1, forward strand.
CTCAGGGCAACAGCCGCATTCGATGTCTTTCCTGCCCCTCCGGTATCTGCACCGGGGGGCAGGTTAGATGGCAGGCGTCAACGGCTTCGGCGGGCGCCGCGTTATGGGCGCGCGCACCCCGCTTCCGGACGTCTATCCGCTGGTCGGGTCGCTGGTGCGGCATTCCGCACGGCCCATCGGATGGAGAGACGCATGAAACGGCTGTTTCTGGCATTGGCGCTGCTGTTCGCCTCGAGCATGGCGTTCGCGGCAATCAACATCAACACGGCAACGAAGGAAGAACTCGAGGCGCTACCGGGCATTGGGCCGGTCAAGGCGCAGGCGATCATCGACTACCGCAGCGCGAACGGCGCCTTCAAGGCGACCGAAGACATCATGAAGGTCAGCGGCATCAAGGAGGGCGAGTTCGGCAAGATCCGCGACCAGATCGCTGTGTCGGGTCGTACAACGATGCCGGCCTCGTCGTCCGCCGCTTCGAAGGCGTCCGGCAGTTCGGCTATGACGGCCCCTGCTGCTCCCTCGAAGACGACGGCGACCGCAGCACCAGCGAAAGCCGCGCCACCTGCCGCAGCGCCGGCAGCGACGGCGCCAACGGCCACAGCTGCCGCTTCGCCCGCCAAGGATGCGGCGACGGACAAGATGACAAAGGCGCAGGAGGACAAGGCCGCGCGCGCCAAGGCGAAGGAAGAGAAGGCTGCCAAGGCCAAGGAAGAAAAGGCGGCGAAGGCGAAGGAGAAGGAGGAGAAAGCCGCGAAGGCCAAGGCCGACAAGCTCGCGCAGGCCGACGCGAAAAAGGCAGCGAAGGACGCGGCATCCAAGGATGGGTCTAAGGCCGCCATGCCTGCTGCCGACACGAAGGCCAAGGACACAGCAACGAAGTCGGATGCAATGGCCTCACCGAAGAGCACGGCTGCGAAAACCGACGCTGAAAAGGCGAAGAAGTAGCAGCGCGTATCCCTTTTTTCGTTTAGGGCGCTGGGAAGCCCAGCGATAGGCCGCCCGACGGAAGCATGGAGGCCTTGCGAACCCCGTCCACGTGGCGGGGTTCCCGTTCTTGGCCACGCTCAACGCTGTCAAACAGCGCGGAAACGTCATGCGCTGTGTCCGAACGATGGCGGATGTGTCGGCTACAATCAGCGAATGAACGACCGCGCCTCGTACACTCGCACGCTGTCCGATACCGTCGGCAACACGCCGCTCGTTAAGCTGCAGCGCATGTCCGGCGAGACGTCGAATCTGATTCTCGCCAAGCTCGAAGGTAACAACCCGGCCGGGTCGGTAAAGGATCGTCCGGCGCTCTCGATGATCGTGGAGGCGGAGAAGCGCGGGCAGATCAAGCCCGGCGATACGCTGATCGAAGCGACATCGGGCAATACAGGAATCGCACTCGCGATGGTCGCCGCGATGCGCGGCTATCGAATCGTCCTCGTCATGCCGGAGAGCCAATCGGCGGAGCGCGTGCAGACCATGCGTGCGTACGGCGCCGAGATCGTGCTAACGCCCAAGGCGGGTGGGATGGAGGCCGCGCGTGATATCGCCGAGCGCATGCGGCAGGAGGGCAAGGGCCTGATCCTCGATCAGTTCGCGAACCCGGACAATCCGCTCGCCCACTATCGCGGCACCGGCCCCGAGATCTGGCGCGACACGGACGGGCGCATCACGCATTTCGTATCGGCGATGGGTACCACCGGCACGATCATGGGCGTCTCGCGGTTTCTGAAGGAGAAGAACGCCTCCATACAGATCATCGGCGCGCAACCGGAGGAAGGCTCGCAAATCCCGGGCATCCGTAAATGGCCCGCAGCGTACCTGCCGAAGATCTTCGATGCCCGCCGCGTCGATCGTATCGAGGAGGTGTCGCAGGCGGTCGCGGAAGACACCGCGCGACGGCTCGCGCGCGAAGAAGGCATCTTCGGCGGCGTGAGTTCCGGCGGTGCCTGCGCGGTCGCGCTGCGCGTGGCCGAGCAGATGCGTGACGCAACGATCGTGTTCGTCGTATGCGACCGCGGCGACCGTTACCTATCGACCGGCGTATTTCCCGCGTGACCGTCGCCCCGTCGGCGCACGTGGGCCTCGCCATTGGCAAGCGCGTCCGATCATGAGTGAGCGGGGCGCATGACACCCGTCCTCGTGTTCGACATCGAGACGGTTCCCGACGTGCAGGGCATTCGCCGCGTGCACGAGATCGCCCCAACCGTCGACGACTCGGGCGTGCTCGATTGGTTTCTTCAGCGACGGCGCGCGAGTTCCGGCTCGGACTTCTTGCCGATCCATCTGCAGAAAGTGGTCGCCATCGCGTGCGCGCTCCGTGACGCCAACGGTCTTCGCGTCTGGTCGATCGGCGAGGTCGGGGATCCGGAACCCGAGCTCATCCGGCGCTTTTTCGACGGAATCGAAAAGTACACGCCGCAGCTCGTATCGTGGAATGGCAGCGGCTTCGACCTGCCCGTGCTCAATCATCGTGCGCTGATCCACGGAGTGACGGCGGGACGCTACTGGGACTGGGGCGACAACGATCGCGATTTCCGCTTCAATAATTACCTCGCGCGCTTTCACACCCGCCACCTGGACGTGATGGACGTCGTAGCGCAGTACCAGCCGCGCGCAGGAGCGAGCCTCGACGCGATCGCGCGATTGTGTGGTTTTCCCGGCAAGCTTGGCATGGATGGCGCACAGGTTTCCGCGGCCATCGCCGCCGGGCGGATCCAGGACGTGCGCAGCTACTGTGAATGCGACGTGATGAACACGTTTCTCGTCTACCAGCGTTTTCGCCTGATGCGCGGCGAGATCGACGCCGGCGAATACGCAAACGAGATCTCGATGACGCGGGAGCGGATCGCCGCATACGACGCGCCGCACTGGCGCGCGTTCATCGCGAGATGGACGGGCGATATCGGTTAGCGGCAGCGCCGGCTTGGCGCTAAAGCGTGATGGTGCCGCGTCCGATTTCCACGACGCGTCCCGATACCGCGATCGTTCGATCGGCACTCACGCGCAACGTCAGATGACAGCGGCGCGCCACCGCCTCGCCCTGATCGACACGGAGCTCGACCGGCAGCTTCGCACCCGTGGCGACCAGCCAGCCGCCAAGGTTCGCGCAAGCGGACCCGGTGCCGGGATCCTCGACTACCGCACCGTGCTTCAGGAAGAAGAAACGCGCGAGTACATCGTCTCCCTTGCGCGCAAAGGCATAAGCCATCGCGCGCTCCCTACTGCTCGCGTGCGCGAGCATCACCTCGGCTGACGGCGTGGCGCGGCGGACTGCCTCTTTCGATGCGAGCGGAACGATCAGCTGTTCCGTGCCGGTGTCGACCCACAGCGGACCATCGGCAAGATCGTCGACGGCGACGCCAAGCATCTGGGCGAGATCCGCCCGCGACGTAGACGGCGCACGGTGGCGCGGAGCGTTCGCGGTCAAAGTCCAGACATCTCCTCGCGCACCGACCGGTATCACACCTGCGCGCATCTCGAGCGTGACGCGATCGCCGGTTGCGCGCAGCTCGCGCACCACATGGGCGGTGCCGAGCGTGGGATGCCCCGCGAACGGCATTTCGAACGTCGGCGTGAAGATGCGCACCCGCGCGGATGCGACCGTCGACGGCAGCACGAACGTGGTCTCGGAGAGATTGAATTGCAGCGCGAGCGCCTGCATCGTCGCGTCGTCCAGGCCTGTTCCATCCTCGAACACGGCAAGCGGATTCCCTCCGAGAGGGGTTTCGGCGAATACGTTCACGATGCGAAACGGCAGCGCGCTCATTCGTCATCCTTGTCGACATCGGGTTGCACGGGTTCGGCGAGAAGCTGCTGGGCGAGGCGTCGAAACGTCGCGGGGGCGGCGTCCGGGACAACGACGATGGTCGCGCCTCGGTAGCGCGGGAAGTTGCGATCGATCGCGCGCTCGTACAAGGGATCGTAGTGCAAGTCGAGGAGGTCCTCGGTCAGCGGCGTCGCAGCGCCCTTACCCGCCCACTCGATCCATCTGGCGACCGCTGCCTTGCCGTGCAACGGTGTGAGCGCCACGAGGCGCGCGTGCAGGCGCTCGGGGTCTTCTGCCCAATGCGCATAATCGGCGGCAAGCATCGTGACCCGCAAGGACCGCGATGCTTCAAGCCGAATGCAGGGCGATGCGCGCATCGCCTCGAGCAGCGCATCGGGTAATTGCAGTCTCCCGATCCTCCGGCTTTCCGATTCGACGAACACCGGTTGTTCACGATCGAATCCGGCGAGCGCGGCGAAGAGCTGGCTCTCGAACATCTTCTGCGACGGCTGCGGGTCGTCCGGCCGCTCGCCGAGCAGGGATCCGCGATGCCTCGCGAGTCCTTCGAGATCCAGCACCTGCCCCCCTTCGGACCCGATCGCCTCGATCAGCCGCGATTTGCCCGATCCGGTGAGCCCGCAGACGACACGGAATCGAACGCGCCGCGGCCATTGCGCAAGCATCGCAACGACATGTCTTCGGTACCCGCGATAGCCGCCGTCGAGTTGCACGGCGCGAAAGCCAATTTCGCCGAGCACGTGGACGAGCGCGCGGCTACGCTGTCCGCCGCGCCAGCAGTAGACGAGCGGCGACCAGTTACGCGGCTTGTCGGCGACGTAGGTGTCGCAGATGTGTGCGATGTTGCGCGCCACAAGCGCAGCGCCGGCCTTGCGCGCGTCGAACGCCGAGTGCTGGACGTACATCGTGCCTACGCGTGCGCGTTCGGCATCATGGAGTACGGGTAGGTTCACGGCGCCGGGCACATGATCTTCGGCATACTCGCCGGGGGAACGGACGTCGATGCGATCGGCGAAAGCCAACCAATCGGCGACGTCCGCCTTGGGCGTTGCGCGAAGCGGGGGTCCGGGAGGCAGCGGCGCGTTCATGGTGCTGCAAACCCCGGCGTCATTTGCGGGCAAGCAGCGGGACGAGCGCCGGCCACACGTTGTCGAGGATCCGTGCCTGCACCTCCACAGTCGGGTGAATCCGATCGGGCTGAAACTTCGTGAGATCCTCGCCGAAGCCCTCGAACAGGTAGGGCACGACGGGCGCGTGCCGCGCCTTCGCGACGTCGCTGAAAAGAGCGTCGAACGTGCGCGCGTAAGCCGGACCGTAGTTCGGCGGCACTTTCATGGCGAGGATCAGCGGCTTCGCGCGCGCCCCCTGAACGGCGGCGACCATTGCATCGAGATTCGTGCGCGTCGATTGCAAATTGCCTCCGCGCAACGCGTCGTTGCCTCCAAGCTCGATGACGACGATCGACGGATGATGCTCGCGCAAGAGTGCAGGAAGGCGTGCAAGCCCGCCCGCTGTCGTATCGCCCGAGATGGACGCGTTGACAACCCGTTCCCGGTATCCCTGCTGACGCAATCGCTGCTCGAGCAGGTCCACCCATCCCTCCCCGCGCGCGAGGCCGTATCCGGACGAGATGGAGTCGCCGACGACGAGAAGTACCGGCGCCCCGGTTTGCGCGCTCGCAGGTGCGCCCACCCCCAGCGCAATCACGACGAGCAGCCAGCGAACGAATGTCATGCGCCATTTTAGCGGCCGCGTTGCGGTGCTCGTAGTCTGGCTACGAGCTTCTCGGGCAAACTCGGAGCGGGAAGCGGGCGGGCCAGCGTGCAGCGTAGAATCCGCCGCGGATGATCTAACAGAACCGGCATGGCGCGGCCATGAAACGCCGGCGCAACTCGGTTGTCTGACCCCCACCCATGACCTTCCCGATCATCCGCGCAACGTCGCTCACGAAGATCGTGCAAAGCGGCGACGAGCCTCTCACGATCCTCGACGCAGTCACGTTCGACGTCGCAGCGGGCGCCACGATCGCCATCGTCGGCGCGAGCGGGTCCGGCAAGACGACGTTGCTCGGCCTGCTTGCCGGGCTCGATCAGCCGACATCGGGCGACGTGACGATCGACGGCATCGCCTTGTCGACGCTCGATCAGGACGGCTGCGCGGCGATCCGCCAACGTCTGCTCGGCTTCGTTTTCCAGTCGTTCCAGTTGTTGCCCGCACTTACGGCGCTCGAGAACGTCATGCTTCCACTCGAGCTCGCCGGAGCAAACGATGCGGCGGAGCGCGCCCGTGCCTGGCTCGCTCGCGTCGGCCTCGCGAGGCGCACGACGCATTACCCGCGACAGCTTTCCGGGGGTGAGCAGCAGCGCGTTGCGATCGCACGCGCGTTTGCGAGCGAGCCGAAGATCCTCATGGCGGACGAGCCGACGGGCAATCTCGACGCGAGCACCGGCGTCGAAGTTGCCGATCTGATGTTTCGGCTGAATCGTGAGCACGGCACCACGCTGCTCCTCGTCACGCACGACGTGAGCGTTGCGAGCCGGTGCGAACGACGCCTGTCGCTCGCGTTCGGGCGCCTTGTCGCTGACGAGCGAACGGAGCACGCGCGCTCGGCCCAGTCACCGCTTCGCGCGGCCGCGAAGTGACGGACGCAACGCAATGATCCGGACGGTGCGCCTTGCGCTGCGACTTCTCGCACGCGACTGGCGCGCAGGCGAGTTGCGCGTGCTCGTCGCCGCAATCGTTCTCGCCGTCGCAAGCGTCGGCACCGTCAGCTTCTTCGCGGACCGCGTCAAGGCCGGGCTCGTGCAGCAGGCGAATCTGTTGCTCGGCGCCGATCTGATGATCTCCGGCGATCGTCCGCTGCCGCAGACGTTCGCGGAAGAGGCGCACAAGCTCGGTCTTGCGACATCGCCCGCGATCCGCTTCAACAGCATGGTGCAGGCGGCTGACGCGGCAGCGAATCCCGCAACGGCGAACGCCGTGCTGAGCGACGTCAAGGCGGTGGCGCCCGGCTATCCGCTTCGTGGCGCGATTGCGCTCGTGAAGCCGGGCACCACCGAACGATATGACGTGCAGGGCATCCCGGCACGTGGCGAGGTGTGGATCGACACGCGACTCGCCGATCGGCTCGGCGCCACGATCGGCACCCGGCTCGCCATCGGTGAGGCGACGCTCGTTGTTACCGCGATCGTCGCGCAGGATCCGGAGATCGCCGGCTTGACGTTCGCGCCGGGACCGAAGCTTTTGCTCAATCTGGACGATGTGCCCGCAACGAAGCTGCTGCAACCCGGGAACCGCGCAACGTGGCGACTGCTCGTGGCCGAGCGCGCAGCCGGCGAAATCGAGCGGTTCCAGCAATGGCTTGCAGGCAACGTGAAGGCGGGTCAGCGTGTCGAAAGCGTGCGTGACCTGCGCCCGGAAGTTCGCCAGACGCTGGAGCGCGCGGAACGTTTTCTCGGGCTTTCCGCGCTGGTTGCCGTGCTGCTCGCGGCCGTTGCGGTTGCACTCGCCGCGTCGCGCTATCTGCGCCGTCATCTCGACGCGGCCGCGATCTTTCGCTGTCTCGGCACGTCGGTGTCGCGCACGCTCGCGCTGTTCGTCATCCAGTTCGCTGCGCTCGGCATCGCTGCCAGCGTCATCGGTGTGATCGGCGCGCTGATGGGTCAGCAGATGCTCGCGGCGCTTCTGTCCACCACATTCGTGGAAACCCTGCCGTTGCCCACCTGGATTCCCGCGATCAAGGCGTTCGCCACGGGCCTTCTGCTGCTGTTCGGCTTTGCATTGCCGCCGCTCGTTGCGCTGGCGAAGGTGCCGCCGCTCCGCGTGCTACGGCGCGATCTGCCCCGACCGCGAGCGGGAGGCATTCTCGCCTATGCGTGCGGCGTCCTGGTCGTCGCCGTGCTCATCGCGTGGCAGGCACAGGAGGCACAGGCTGCATCGATCATGCTCGGCGGCGTGGCGGGATTGCTGATCGCCGCGGCCGCGATCGCGTGGCTGCTGTTGACGCTGCTGAAACGCGTGCCGCAACGCGGTGTTTCGTGGCGTTTCGGACTTGCCAATCTGCGCAGGCGGGCACTCGCTTCCAGTTTGCAGATCGGTGCGCTGGCGCTCGGCCTGACATCGCTGTTGTTGCTCACGGTCGTTCGCGGCGATCTGCTTGCCGATTGGCGCGCGAGCCTGCCGCCCGACGCGCCCAACCAGTTCCTCGTCAACGTTCTGCCCGAGCAGGTCGACGACACGAAGTCATGGCTCGCAACGACCATGAACGCCTCGCCGAAGTTCAAGCCCATGGTGCGGGGCAGACTTGTGGAGCTGAACGGCCGGCCGCTCGACACGACGCAGTATGCGGAGCCGCGTGCGCGGCGGCTCGCCGAGCGCGAGTTCAATCTCTCGTGGAATGATCAGTTGCCGGAAGGCAATCGTGTCACGCGCGGCAAGTTCTGGTCACCGGAAAGCCGCGGCGTGGATGCGGGAATTTCGCTGGAGGAAGGGATCGCGAACACGCTCGGTGTGAAGCTCGGCGATCGCCTGACGTTCGATTCCGGCGGCCTTCGCGTCACGGCCCCGATCACCAGTCTACGCAAGGTCGACTGGGACAGTTTCCGCGTCAATTTTTTCGCGCTGTTCGCGCCCGGCGCGCTCGATGATTTGCCCGCCACGTACATCGCAGCCTTTCGGGCACCGGAGGGCAACACGGCGTGGCTCACGGGCCTCGTGCAGCGCTACCCGAACATCCTGTCGATCGACGTTGCAGAAATCCTGCATCAGATCCAGGGAATCATCGATCGCGTCGCGCGCGCGGTGGAGTTCGTGTTCCTGTTCACGCTCGCGGGCGGGCTGCTCGTGCTGCAGGCAGCCATCGCATCGACGCAGGACGAGCGCAAGTACGACGCCGCCGTCGTGCGCACGCTTGGCGCCTCGCAGCGGCAACTCCAAAGCGCGCAGGCGACGGAGTTCCTGCTGCTCGGCGCGCTCGCCGGTTTTCTCGGCGCGGCTGGAGCGACGGCGCTCGGGTGGGCACTTGCGGAGCGCGTCTTCAACATTCCCTTTTCGGGCAGTCCGCTCGTCTGGTTGTACGGCATCGTCGGCGGGGCCGTCGCGGTGACGCTTGCCGGATGGATCGGCACGCGTTCGACCGTGAACGAGCCACCGCTCACGGTGCTGCGTCAGCTCGCCTGACGCGCCCGGCAATCGCGACGTCGAATCGCGTCGGGCTCGCCGTACGCGCGGGCACCGTACCCGCGGCCAAGTTCCGTTCGCTCGTTCCTCACGGTGTCCGATCCGATCTGGCCCGATTGCATTCTTTCCGGCGGCGGACGTAAGGATTGCATAAAATTGCACTCTTACGCTAACCGGCTCTTCATGGACACGATCTCGCAGAGCTTCGCGCTTGCCGTTTCGATGATCGCGCATCTCGAGCCCCGGCTCACCCAGATCGTGGCGCTGTCACTCGCGGTCAGCCTGTCCTCGACGTTATGCTCGGCGCTCGTCGGCCTGCCGCTCGGCGCAGGGGTCGCCATCGCCCGGTTCCCGGGACGCGACCCGCTGATCGTTGCGCTGACGGCCGCGATGGGCTTGCCCCCGGTAGTGGTCGGTCTCGTCGTGTACCTGCTGCTATCGCGCGCGGGTCCGCTCGGGCAGCTCGGGTTGCTGTTTACCCCTCCGGCGATGGTGATCGCACAAACGCTGCTGATCGTTCCGATCGTCGCGGCGCTCACGCGGCAAATCGTGGAGGACGCGTGGCTCGAATATCGCGAGCAGCTGCGGAGCCTCGATGCATCGTGGCTGCAGTCGACGCTCACATTGCTGTGGGACACGCGCTTTTCATTGTTGACGGTCCTGCTGGCCGCTTTCGGTCGAGCCGCCGCTGAAGTCGGAGCGGTCATCATCGTCGGCGGCAACATCGACGGCGTCACGCGCGTGATGACGACGGCGATCGCGCTCGAGACCAGCAAAGGCGATTTGCCGCTCGCGCTTGCGCTTGGGGTCGTGTTGATGTCCCTTGTGCTGGCGGTCAATATCGGCGCGCATCTGACGCGCCAATGGGCGAGGGCACGCTTTGGCTGACGCGACGATCCGCCAGGGAGCCGTTGCAGCCGACGCGCCGAACGTCGTGTTGGTCGACACGCGGATCGCGCGAGAACCGGGCATGTCGCGCGCCACCGGAAGCTCTGATCAGGGGGTCATCGCATCAGGGGTCGATGTCCTTCGTGGCGAAACGCGCGTGCTGCGCGGAGTCGACGTCACGATTCGCGCCGGCTCGCGAACATTCATCCTTGGGGCAAATGGTGCCGGCAAGAGCACGTTGCTTCGCGTTCTTCACGGAATCGTCGATCCGACTCGCGGCGCGGTGACGTGGGGTCAGTCGTCGACGCGCCCGCGCGGCCACGCCATGGTGTTTCAGCGGCCTGTGCTGCTGCGGCGTTCAGCGGCCGGTAACATCCGGCACGCACTGGCGCTTTACGGCGTCCGCGGGCGGCTGGCCGATGAGCGGATTCACGATGCGCTCGCGAGTGTCGGTCTTTCCGACCTCGCCGAACGACCCGCGCGCGTGCTGTCGGGAGGGGAGCAGCAACGCCTGGCGCTGGCC
>JBKPOL010000148.1:0-3032 GCA_046733075.1 Pseudomonadota bacterium
GTGAGTCAGAGAAGCCGCACAGTTAGGCGCGACCATTGCTTTGGTAACACGGATAGGCCCCCCACGAGTGTGATCGTGATCCTCGGGCCTCTCCATCAATCGTGTGGCCTAAGCCGCTCGATTGTCGATCCGCACTTTTACTGAAGGGACGTGCTCGATGGGTAACTCGGACCGGGAGATCTCGGGCGTCATAACCACTTGCGCTGATTCGTCGGAACGCGTTGCGTATGACCTCATGCAGCACATCGCGGCCGCCACGTTCAAGCAAGGGGACCACGGCAAGCGCGGCGAGGATTACTGGCTCGCCCTCTACGATCGTTGCCTAAAGGCCACGCGCGCGCGTTGAGCCGATAAACTGTCGTCCAATTGCTCGGCCAAGGCCCGGTTACTGGATGTCTCGCCAAAGAATAGTGACAGGCGATGCGCGCGGGAACAGGACGGCTTGGAGTGACTCAAGACCGCGTAAGAAGTAGCGGCATCGAACGGCTGCGAGGCCGTTACTGACGGGCTTTAACCCAGACGGCAGCGGGGCGCACCGCTAGCGCGGAGAGTACGTGCCGAACGCTAGGTTGATGTCACGTTGCAGCGGTCGTCGAAACGCCTAGGCCCCGCGGCAATTGGACCCCGGGCGACGGGCAGAATTGGCCGCCCGTTCGCGGCACCGACATCGTACCGCTCGGCACCACTCGCCTACTGCGCGAGGATCGCTTGTGTAACAATGAGTTATTGTCGATGCTTGGCACGGCAGCGTCCGATCTCGCGCTCGACATGCAGCGAACGGCGCGAGGCGGTAGGCGTGAGCTCAATCCTTCTGTCAAGGCGGTTTGAGCCGAAATACAGACGCCTACATCGCAATCCGACCCGCCAACCGGTCGCGCTCGCTCATCAACGCCGGCGGTTTCTTCGCGCCAAGTCGCCCGAAGAAGACGTCATGTGAATTGAGCTCGCGTTCCCATTGGTCCACGTCGACGCGCATCACCGTCGAAAACTCATTGGGACGAAAGTCGAAGCCGGTCCAGTCGAGATCGTCGTACCGCGGCACGAACCCGAGCGGCGTCTCGACGGCATCGGCCTCACCTGCGCATCGCTCGAAGATCCACTTCAGCACGCGCATGTTCTGCCCGAAGCCCGGCCAGACAAACTGTCCGGCGTCGTCCTTGCGAAACCAGTTGACGCTGAAGATGCGCGGAGGACGCGCAACGGCGCTTCCCATGTCGAGCCAGTGCTGGAAATAGTCGCCGATGTGATAGCCGCAGAAGGGCAACATCGCGAAGGGGTCCCGACGCACTTCACCGACGGCGCCGCTCGCGGCGGCCGTCGTCTCCGACCCCATCGTCGCCGCCTTGTACACCCCTTCGTCCCAGCTCCGCGCCTCCGATACCAGGGGCACGGTGTCCGAGCGGCGAGCGCCGAACACCAGCGCCGATAACGGCACACCCGCCGGGTTGTCCCACTGCGGATCGAGTGACGGGCATTGCGTAGCAGAAACGGTGAAACGCGCGTTCGGGTGGGCGGCGGGCCGATCGCTTCCCGGTGTCCACGATTTGCCTTGCCAGTCGATCAGGTGGGCGGGGGGCGTCTCGGTCATCCCTTCCCACCACACGTCGTTATCATCGGTGAGCGCGACGTTCGTGAAGATTACGTTCGCGCGCAGCGTCTCCATCGCGTTCGGGTTCGACTCGTACGATGTCCCCGGCGCAACGCCAAAGTAGCCGGCCTCCGGGTTGATCGCGTGGAAGTATCCGTCCTCTGCCGGCTTTATCCACGCGATATCGTCCCCGATGGTCGTCACTTGCCAGCCCTCGAAGCCCGCTGGAGGAATGAGCATGGCGAAGTTGGTCTTCCCGCACGCACTTGGAAACGCGGCGGCGACGTAACGCTTCTCTCCTGCCGGCGACGTGACGCCGAGAATCAGCATGTGCTCGGCAAGCCAGCCTTCATCACGGCCCATCACGGACGCGATGCGCAGCGCGAGACACTTCTTCCCGAGCAGCGCGTTGCCGCCATAGCCCGACCCGAAGCTCCAGATCTCGCGCGCCTCGGGAAAATGCACGATGTATTTGTTGGATGGGTTGCACGGCCACGACACGTCGGCCGCGCCATCCTCGATCGGAACGCCAACCGAGTGCACGCAGGGAACGAACGCGCCACTCGTGCCAAGAACCGAATGCACGGCTGATCCCATGCGCGTCATGATGCGCATGCTGACCACGACGTAAGGACTGTCGGTCACCTCGACGCCGATGTGAGCAATGGGACTGCCGAGCGGCCCCATCGAGAACGGCACCACGTACATCGTTCGGCCGTGCATGCAGCCATCGAACAGCCGGCCCAACGTCGCGCGCATTTTCGCGGGGGCGACCCAGTTGTTGGTCGGACCCGCATCCTCTTCGCGCTCGCTGCAGATGAACGTGCGATCCTCGACGCGCGCGACGTCGGACGGGTCGGATCTCGCGAGAAAACTGCCGGGGCGCTTTTGCGGATCGAGCCGATGCAATGTTCCCGACTCGACCATTGCTTCGCACAGTCGATCGTATTCGGTGTCGCTGCCGTCGCACCATGCTATGCGCGCAGGACGGGTGAGCGCGGCGATCTCGCCTACCCAGCGCAGCAATTCGGCGTGTCGAACGTCGTGCGGCGCATTCACCGACGCGGAAAGCGTAGCGACCTGCTCACTGCTGTTCATTTGCAACGCCTTCGCACACAAGAGATGACAGGATCGTCGGGGATCAAAAATGTAGCACGCGCCGAAGCGCAAACACGACGGCCCTGTACGTCCGGTCCAGTGGCCTGACCGATTGAAAAGCCAGCGTCCCTTTCTGGCCGATTGTCGTTAGTGCGTACGTCATGTACGCGACACTCGCGCCCGCGCCTAAACACCTTCAAGGACGCCCTCCCTGACCGCGCTTCCTGCTCTTCTTCAAGGCCACCACCCTCACGACAATACGCTCTGACTCGATCGAGGAAACTGTCCCGGGCTTCACTTCGTTGCTCGACGACTGTCGAAATCCTAGTCGCTCGAACCATTCCTT
>JBKPOL010000149.1:0-12430 GCA_046733075.1 Pseudomonadota bacterium
AAGAGACAGGCGTGCAGGTGTGCGGGCCGAACGTATTCGCCGGTTACTGGAACCTGCCCGACAAGACGCGCGAGGAGTTCACGGCCGACGGATGGTTTCGCACCGGCGACGTCGGCGAGTGGGTCCCGGGCGGCGAGGCGAAGGGCTACCTCCGCCTCGTCGGACGCGCAAAGGACATGATCATCACCGGTGGGCTCAACGTCTATCCGAAGGAAATCGAGACGCTCATCGATGCAATGCCGGAAGTTCTCGAGTCCGCCGTGGTTGGTATCGCGGATCCGGACTTTGGCGAAGCGGTAGCGGCAGTCGTCGTTGCGGCGGAGGGAAGGACCATCGACGAAGCGGCGCTCATCGCATCGCTCAAACGGGAAATCGCGGCGTTCAAGGTGCCGAAACGGGTGCATGTCGTGCGCGAGCTGCCGCGGAACGCAATGGGCAAGGTACAGAAGAACCTGTTGCGCGAGCGTTTCGGCCAGAGCTGCTGACGCAAAAAGCGCCCACGTGGCGAGTGCCTGACCGGCGTAATCGAGCTGCGGGCGAAGTCGTGCGGGGAGCTAACCTGCGCGCACGGCGGGCGCCGCCGGCGGCTTCGCCCGCATCGCGGAAATCAGTCGCGAGATCAGCGGCCAGATCAGCAACAGGAGCGCGAGTGTCACGATGGATCCCACGAGGGGGTTCGACCAGAAGATGCCGAGCCGGCCCTTCGAAAGCAGCATCGATTGCCGGAAGGCCGTCTCCGCCATGTCGCCGAGCACGAGCGCCAGCACGAGCGGCGCGAGCGGATACTTGAGCTTCTTGAACAGGTAGCCCAGTACGCCGAACACGACCATCATGTTGACGTCGAAGATGTTGTTGTGCACCGTGTAGGCGCCGATCGCGCAAATGACGACGATGACAGGCGCGATGATTGCGAACGGAATGCGCAGGATCGCCGCCCACCACGGCACCGTGGTGAGCACGATCAGCAGTCCGGCGATGTTCCCGAGATACATGCTGGCGATCAGGCCCCATACGAAGTCGGGCTTTTCCACGAACAGAAGCGGCCCGGGCTGCAGCCCCCAGATCAGCAATCCGCCGAGCAGCACCGCTGCCGTCGGCGAACCCGGGATGCCAAGCGTCAGCATCGGCAGCAGCGCGCTCGTGCCTGCGGCGTGCGCCGCGGTCTCGGGAGCGATCACTCCCTCGATCTGTCCCTCGCCGAACTTGGAGCCATTCTTGGAAATCCGCTTCGCCATCCCGTAGCTCATGAACGAGGCGGGCGTCGCACCGCCCGGCGTGATGCCCATCCAGCAGCCGATCAGCACGGCGCGAAGCGACGTCGGCCAGAATTTGGGCAACAGCTTCCACGTTTGCAGCACGATCCTGGGATTGATCTTGCCGCCCTTGCCCTTGAACGACAGGCCCTCCTCCATCGTGATCAGGATCTCGCCGAGCCCGAAGAGGCCGATGACGGCGATGAGGAAATCGAAGCCCTGCAGGAGCGGCGTGAAGCCGAATGTCATGCGCAACTGCCCGGTGACCGTGTCGAGGCCCACGGCGGCGAGCGCAAAGCCGAGCATCATCGCGGCGATCGTCTTCACAGGAGGCTCGCGGCCCATCCCGACGAAACTGCAGAACGTCAGCAGCTGGACGGCGAAGAATTCAGGTGGACCGAACCGTAACGCGAACCGCGCGACGAGCGGCGCGAGGAACGTGATCATGATGACCGCGAAGAGCGCGCCGACGAACGAGGAGGTGAAGGCGGCCGTCATCGCCTCGGCCGCGCGTCCCTGCTGGGCCATCGGATAGCCATCGAACGTCGTCGCGACCGACCAGGGCTCGCCGGGTATGTTGAACAGGATCGAGGTGATCGCGCCGCCGAACAGCGCGCCCCAATAGATGCAGGACAACATGATGATCGCCGACGTCGGCGGCATCGAGAATGTGAGCGGCAGCAGGATGGCAACGCCGTTCGCGCCGCCCAATCCGGGAAGCACACCGATCAGCACGCCGAGGAGGATGCCGATCAGCATGAAGAGCAGGTTCTTCCAAGTCAGAGCGACCGCGAAGCCCTGCATCAGGTTGCCGATGTCTTCCAACGCCACTCCCCGCGTGGTGCGCCTCAGTACCCGAACAAGTGCTCGACCGGACCCTTCGGCAGCGGCACCAGAAACCACAGCTCGAACACGCCAAACAGTACGAGCGGCAGCCCGACGCTCACGGCGAGCGCGGGGAGCCATCCGTATTTGCCCTGCCACAGCATGAAGGCGCCGATATAGATGAACGAGGCGACATACAGCCCGAGCCAGGCGATCAGGATCACGAACGCGATCGTCGGCAGCAGCATCAGGAAGACCGGTTTCAGCCGGTCGCGGGTGACGAACGTCTCGCCCGCGAGCTTCTGCCAGCGAAAGAGCGTTTGCAGCGCGACGTAGGCTCCCGCAGCCGTCAGCAGGCAGCCTATGTAGAACGGGAAATAACCGGCGCGCGGTCCATCGTCGGCCCACGTGATGCCGACCCGGAGGCTGTCGATGATGACGACGGCGCCGCCGAGCACGAACAGCAGCGCGACGGCCAGTTCCACCCAGCGCGTGGCGATGTCGCCACGCGCCTTCACCTCATTGGTCGCCATTGCCCATCTATTTCGCGGCCAGGAATCCGGCTTCCTGCATCAGGCCCTTGTGCACGTTCTCGGCGTTCTGCACCCAGGCGGCGTAATCCTTGCCCGTCATGAATGTCGTGTTGAACGCCGCATCTTCCGCGTACTTCTTCCACTCAGGCAGTTCCCGCACCTTCTTGAAGACGTCCACGTAGTAGTCGACGGCGTCCTGCGGCACGCCGCCCGGCATGAAGATGCCGCGCAGCATCAAGTATTCGACGTTCAGCCCCTGCGACTTGCACGTCGGGATGTCCTGCCACGACTTGTCGGCGGTGACCTTGTTCGGGTACGGCATCGGCTTTTCGTCGAACACGCACAGCGGACGCAGCGCACCCGAGCGCCAGTGCGCAACGGCCTCGATCGGGTTGTTCACCGTCGAGTCGACGTGCTTGCCGACGAGTTGCACCGCGACGTCGCCACCGCCCTTGAACGGCACGTACGTCAGCTTCTTGCCGGTTGCCTTTTCGACCGCGACGGTGATGATCTGGTCTTCCTGCTTCGAACCGGTGCCGGCCATCTTGAACTGACCGTCCTGACCCGCCTTGATCGCGTTCACGTAATCCTGCGCGGTCTTGTACGGCGCGTCCGCGTTGACCCAGAGCACGAACTCGTCGAGTGCGAGCATCGCAACCGGCGTCAGGTCCTTCCAGTTGAACGGCACGCCGGTGGCGAGCGGCGTGGTGAACAGATTCGACAGCGTGATGATGATCTTGTGTGGATCGCCCTTCGCCCCCTTCACTTCCAGGAAACCTTCCGCGCCTGCGCCACCCGATTTGTTGACGACAATGAACGGCTGCTTCGACAGGTTGTGCTTGGCGATAACACCCTGGAGGAAGCGTGCCATCTGATCCGCGCCGCCGCCGGTGCCGGCAGGGACGACGAATTCGACGGGCTTGGTTGGTTCCCAGGCGAGTGCGGACATGGACTGCGCAGCAAGGACCGCGCAACCGGCAAGGGCGACAGCGACGACGCCGCGACGACGAATTTGAGTCATGATTCCTCCGAAATTGGAAAGACGACCGCGTCTAATTCTGGTTTCATGGCGCGCGCCGCCTCCATACGGCCCGGCCGTTCGGTGAAAGGTCACCCGGGTTCCCGGGCGACCGATCACGCTTCTTGTCGTGCTACTCCACCTCTCTCCTCGCTCGATTGGAACGCGCGATTACCGTGACGTTCAAAGCAACCCGGCACCACGCGCCCACTTGTACTTGGCTCCGAGCACGGCCACGGGCATCTCCGTCGAATACGGATACGCCGGAATGCCATGCTGGAACAGATATTCGGCTGCCTCCTCCACCTGAACGTCTCCGGCCAGCGATGCGACGACAGGCTTGTGTATTCCTTGCGCCTTCATCTCGTCGATGACTTCGACGACGAGGTTCGCGAACACCATCGGCGGCGTGATGATCGTGTGCCAGTAGCCGAGGATGAGTGCGTGAATGCGGGGATCCGTCAGGCCGAGACGGATCGTATTCTTGTACGTCGTAGGCGGCTCTCCTCCGGTGATGTCGACCGGATTGCCGGCAGCGCCGAACGGCGGAATGAACTTGCGGAACGCGGCGTCGAGATCCTGCGGCATCGCCATCAGCGTCAGCTTGTTGTCGACGCAGGCGTCCGACAACAGCACGCCTGAGCCGCCCGCGCCGGTGATGATGACGACGTTCTCGCCCTTCGGTGTGGCGAGCACCGGGATGGCGCGCGCGTACTCGAGCATGTCGCGGAGGCCCGGCGCGCGAATGACGCCCGATTGCCGCAGCACGTCGTCGTAGATCTTGTCGTTCCCGGCGAGGGCGCCGGTGTGCGAGCTTGCGGCGCGCGCCCCAAGGCTCGTGCGCCCCGCCTTCAGCATCACGACCGGTTTCTTCTTCGAGACGCGCTTGGCGACCTCGGCGAACGAGCGCCCGTCCTTCAGATCCTCGCAGTGCATCGCGATGATGTGCGTGTTGTCGTCCTGCTCGAAGAACGTCAGCAGATCGTCCTCGTCCAGGTCCGACTTGTTGCCGAGACCGACGATCGCGGAGACGCCCATCTTCGCCGAGCGCGAGAAGCCGATGATCGCCATGCCGATGCCGCCCGACTGCGACGACAGCGCGGTATGACCCTTGATGTCGTACGGCGTGCAGAACGTCGCGCAGAGGTTCTTCCACGTGTAATAGAAGCCGTAGATGTTCGGCCCCATCAGGCGCACGTTGTACTTGCGGCCGATCTCCTGGATTTCCTTCTGCCCTTCAACGTTGCCGGTCTCGGCGAAACCCGACGGGATCAGCACGGCACCCGGAATGCCCTTCTCGCCGACTTCGACGAGCGCCTGCGCAACGAACTTCGCAGGAATGGCGAACACGGCAACGTCGACGGCCCCGGGAACGTCCTTGACGCTCTTGTAGGCCTTGTGGCCCATGATCTCGTCGGCTTTCGGATGGATCGGATAGAGCTTTCCCTGGTAGCCGCCGTTGATCAGGTTCTTCATCACGGAGTTGCCGATCTTCCCCGCTTCCGCGGACGCGCCGATCACCGCCACCGAATCCGGCTTCATGATCCGGTTCATCGACTTAACGATGTCGTCGTGGCTCGGCCGATAGCGCTGCACCGCGGGCTCTGTGTCGATCACGATTCGCACGTCGGCGGCGATCGCGCCCTGCGCCGTCGCGAACACCGGATTGAGATCGAGCTCGCTGATCTCCGGAAAGTCGGTGATGAGCTCGGACACGCGCTGGATCATCAGCGCGAGTGCCTCCCGATTGACGCCTTCCGCACCGCGCACGCCGCGCAGCACCTCGGCCGCGGCGATGCCGTCGAGCATCGACAGCGCGTCTTCCTTGGACGCCGGCGCGAGCCGGAACGTCGCGTCCTTCAACACTTCGACGAGAATGCCGCCAAGACCGAACGCGACGAGCTTGCCGAACGACGGATCGCTGACGGCGCCGATGATCACTTCCTGGCCGCCCGACAGCATCTGCTGCACCTGGACGCCGACGAGCGTCGCCTTGTCGTTGTACTTGCGCGCATTGGCCATGATCGTCGCGTAACCCTGCTCGACGTCGGCCGCGCTCTTTACGTTGACGAGCACGCCCCCGGCTTCGGTCTTGTGCAGGATCTCGGGCGAGACGATCTTCAGAACGACGGGGAATCCCATCTCGCTCGCCAGGCGCGACGCTTCGGACGCCGACCGCGCGACGCCTTCCTGCGGCACCGGGATTCGATAGGCGTCGCAGACGACCTTGCCTTCAGGCGCCGTCAGCGACGTGCGCCCTTCGGACTTCACCTTGTCGAGGATGTTGCGGACCGTCGTCTTGTCGTGCGCCATCAGCGTTCCTCGTCTTTCTCGTTCGGATCGGCGGACGATGCCGTCGACACAGGAATCTCAGCGGGCGAAAGCAGAAAGCGCTTCGCCGACCCTCAAATGACCTTTTCGGCGCGCAGCGCGGCGATCTGCTCGCGCGTGTAGCCGAGTTCCGTGAGCACCTCATCGGTGTGCTCACCAAGCAGCGGCGAGCGCAGCACCTCCGTGGGGCTGTCGGAGAGCTTGATGGGATTGCCCACGGTCAGGTACTTGCCGCGCTTCGGATGGTCGACCTCGACGACCGTTCCCGTTGCCCGCAACGACGGTTCCGCCGCGAGCTCCTTCATCGACAGAATCGGCCCGCAAGGGATGTCGTACCTGTTCAGGATCTCCATCGCCTCGAACTTCGTCTTCGTCATCGTCCACTTCTCGATTTCGCCGAAGATCTCCATCAGGTGCGGCAGGCGCCCCTTGGGCGTTGCGTAACGCGGGTCCGTCAGCCATTCCTCGCGCCCGATCACCTTGCAGATGTCCTTCCACACCGGCGCCTGCGTGATGAAATAGATGTACGCGTTCGGGTCCGTCTCCCAGCCTTTGCACTTCAGGATCCAGCCGGGCTGGCCGCCGCCCGACGCGTTGCCCGCACGCGGAACGGCCTCGCCGAACGTGCCGTTCGGATATTGCGGATACTCTTCCATCACACCCGTGCGATCGAGCCGCTGCTGATCGCGCAGCTTGACGCGGCACAGGTTCAGGACGCCGTCCTGCATTGCGGCGAGCACCCGCTGCCCGCGACCACTCGTGTTGCGCTGGTACAGCGCGCAAACGATGCCGAGCGCGAGGTGCAGACCCGTCCCGCTGTCACCGATCTGCGCGCCAGTGACGAGCGGCGGCCCGTCGTCGAAGCCCGTCGTCGATGCCGCGCCCCCTGCGCATTGCGCGACGTTCTCGTACACCTTGCAGTCTTCGTAAGGGCCGGGACCGAAGCCTTTCACCGATGCGACGATCATCCGCGGATTGAGCTGCTGGATCCGTTCCCATGTGAAGCCCATCCGGTCGAGGGCGCCGGGCGCAAAGTTCTCGACGAGCACGTCGCATTGCTTGACGAGCCCTTCGAGAATCTCCTTGCCCTTCGCGCTCTTCGCATCGACGGTGATCGAGCGCTTGTTGTGGTTCAGCATCGTGAAGTAGAGGCTGTCCACATCCGGGATGTCGCGCAGTTGTCCGCGCGTGATGTCGCCCTCGCCTGCGCGCTCGACCTTGATCACGTCGGCACCGAACCAGGCGAGGAGTTGAGTGCATGTCGGGCCCGACTGCACGTGCGTGAAGTCGAGGATCCTGACTCCGTCTAGCGCCTTTCCCATTTGAACCCCTGTACGTCTGCGGTTTTGCGTTGTGCCGGGAGTTGCCGGGCAGGTCGGATGCGACGATCAACGAAAGCGCAACGGCTTCGCGACGTCATCGAGTCCTCCGGGACGTCAAACCCGCGCCGTCCGACGCGGTCGGGCAGGCCGGGCTCGCGCGGCGAAGCGCTGCGACTGCAGGGTGACCCGAAGAGCTCCTCCGTACATGCCCGCATGAGCTGCGGGTCCTATCGTCATATCCGCCATAAGGTATGTGATATATCACGCTTCGTCAACTGTCAGGCGACATTCGCGACGCGACAGGCCACGTAAGCAGATCAGCTCACTTCTTCTTCGCGGTGGGATTGAGGCTCGTGATCCGGCCGCTCTCCGTGCCCGCGCGCTCGTCGATAATCGCGTTGACGAGGGTCGGCCTGCGTGAGCGAACTGCCTCTTCCATGGCCGTGCGCAAGTCGGCAGGGGTGGTCGCGTGCACGCCCACGCCTCCAAACGCCTCCATCAGCTTCTCGTAACGCGCATCCTTGACGAAGACGAGCGGCGATGGATCGGCACCCCCGGTGGGATTGACTTCGTCGCCGCGGTACACGCCGTTGTTATTCAGGATGACGATGCAGACCGGCAGGTTGTAGCGGCAGATCGTCTCCACTTCCATGCCGGAGAAACCAAACGCGCTGTCACCCTCGACGGCAATGACCTGCTGGCCGCTCACCACCGCAGCGGCGATCGAAAAGCCCATGCCGATGCCCATCACGCCCCACGTGCCTACGTCGAGGCGCTTCCGCGGCTTGTACATGTCGACGATGCTGCGCGTGAAGTCGAGCGCATTCGCGCCTTCGTTGACGAGCATCGCGTCGGGGTTCGCCTTGACGATGTCGCGCACGACGGCGAGCGCGCTGTGGAAGTTCATCGGCGTCGGATTCTTCGCGAGCGTCTCGGCCATCTTCGCGACGTTCTTGTTCTTGCGCTCCGCGATTGCCGACATCCAGTGCTCGGGCGGCTTGCGCCACTTCGAGTCGACGGCC
The DNA here is from genome assembly GCA_046733075.1 of Pseudomonadota bacterium. Lineage (GTDB taxonomy): Bacteria > Pseudomonadota > Gammaproteobacteria > Burkholderiales > Casimicrobiaceae > VBCG01. Next base: position 8,305 of record JBKPOL010000149.1, read on the forward strand.
TTCAGCATTGCAGAGATGCATGAACCGATGTCGCCGACGACCGGCGCGTCGATGCGGACGTTGCTGTCCGCTTCGGTGGGCGAGATATCGATCTGGATGAACTTCTGTCCACCCCAGGCCTTGGGGCTCGCGCCACCCCATGTCTTGCCCTTGCCGTGCGAAAGCAACCAATTGAGACGGGCGCCAATCAGCATGACGACGTCCGCCTCGGGCAGCACGTAGGAGCGCGCCGCCGCGGCAGACAGCTCGTGCGTGTCGGGAAGGAGTCCCTTCGCCATCGCCATCGGCAGATAGGGAATGCCGGTCTTTTCGATGAACGCGCGAATATCCGCGTCCGCCTGCGCGTACGCCGCGCCCTTGCCGAGGATGATGAGCGGGCGCTTCGCGTTCTGCAGCAGGTCGACGGCTCTGTTGACCGACTGCTCCGAAGGGATCTGGCGGGGTGCCGGATCCACGATCTTGATCAGCGAATTCCTCCCGGTGGCAACGTCGACGGCCTGGGGGAACAGTTTCGCCGGCAGGTCGAGGTAGACGCCCCCCGGACGGCCGGAGACGGCCGCGCGGATTGCCCGGGCGACGCCGATGCCGATGTCCTCGGCGTGCAGCACGCGGAACGCCGCCTTCGCGAGCGGCTTGGCGATCGCGAGCTGGTCCATTTCCTCGTAGTCGCCTTGCTGCAGGTCGACGATCTCGCGCTCCGACGAGCCGCTAATCAGGATCATCGGGAAGCAGTTTGTGGTGGCGTTTGCAAGCGCCGTCAGCCCGTTCAGGAAGCCCGGTGCCGACACCGTCAGGCAGATGCCGGGCTTCTGCGTCATGAACCCGGCAATGGATGCGGCGTAACCGGCGTTTTGCTCGTGACGAAAGGAAATGACTCGAAGGCCCGCCGCCTGCGCCTTGCGCGTCAGGTCGGTGATCGGGATGCCCGGCAAGCCGAAGATCGTGTCGATGCCGTTGAGCTTCAGCGCATCGATCAGCAGATGGAAGCCGTCGGTTTCCTGCTGAACATCGGTCTGTCCGCCGCTTGCCTTGTCTGCGGCGGCCTCGCTCTGGGTTTCCTTGCGCGTTGCGGTGACGCTTTCCATTGGAGATCCTCCTCACGCAAACCGGCGCTTCGAGCGCCCGCATTTATTGGGCTCCCCGGTGCACGAGAGCCGCAGGGAACGGCGGTCTTCCGGGGGAAGACTCCGACACCGTATTTGATATACCAGGCGGCGTCAATGTTTGAACTGGACGGCAAGAAGCGAGTAGATCCACGACCGGCAACGTCGAAGAGAGAAGATCGGCCGCAGCCGAAGTGTGAGCGGTCACACTCGTAAGCTGCGTTGATGCATTTGGACCGCAGAAGACAACTTGCCAACCAAACGCCAATACGCGCGGCGCGAGCGGCGCCGATGACATCCTCGCAGCCACACTTCTTGCGCCGGGTACCCCTAGCCTGGTTTTTGGTATATAAGATACCGACGCCAGCAACAGGCGCAAGCAGGAGGACCGCAAGGTGTCAACGATCCCGGAGGGAACCGTGACGGCTATCCCGCTCACGCTGCGCCCGCTTTCCGCCAACGTCAGCTTTCGCGATCAAGCCTACGCTGCGCTGAAGCAGGCGATCATGGACGCGGACATCTATTCGCATCCGCACGAGCTTCGACTCGACGAACGCCAGCTCTCGCGCTCGCTCGGCGTCTCGCGCACGCCGATCAGGGAAGCGATGACGCTGCTCGAACAGGAAGGTTTCCTGCGCACCGAGCCGCGGCGCGGGATCTTCATCGTTCGCAAGACCAAGCGACAGATCATCGAGATGATCGAGATGTGGGCGGCGCTCGAAAGCATGGCAGCGCGCCTTGCGACGGTGAACGCGACCGACGAGGAGATCGCTTCGCTTCGAACGATGTTCGACGAATTCCGCAACGAGACGCCGGCGGAGCACATCGAGGAATATTCCGACGCGAATATCGCCTTCCACCAGGCAATCATTCGCCTCTCGGGCTCGCATCTGATGGGCAAGACCATCGAGAACCTGTTCATCCACGTGCGCGCGATTCGGCGGCTCACGATCTCGCAGAGCGATCGCGCCGCGCGGTCGATCGTCGATCACATGCGCATCATCGAGGCGCTCGAGCGCCGGGATACCGAGCTCGCCGAGCGCCTGGTCCGCCAGCATTCGCTCGATCTCGCGGCGCACGTGGAGAAGCATTGCGACTTTTTGGAGTGAGGAAATGAACGCAGCCATCGTCGATACGTCGCGCCTTCGCGGTGGCCGCGGCGTCAGGAGCCGTCCCAAGGGCCGCCAGGTCGACGCCGCGGCGCTCGCCGAAGTGCAGGCGCTCCTCGGCAATGCGCCGCGCGAACGCTCGATGCTGATCGAATTCCTGCACCGCATCCAGGATGCACGCGGCTATCTGCCCGCCTCGCATCTCGTCGCGCTCGCACAGGAGATGAAGCTCGCGCTGACCGAGGTGTACGAGGTCGCGACCTTCTATCACCATTTCGATGTCGTCGATTCCGGGCAGGAAGCACCACCGCCGATTACGGTCCGCATATGCGAAACGCTGTCGTGTCAGGTGGCCGGGGCCGCCGCGCTGCATGAGGCGCTCCTTGCGCACGGCGACGCGAACGTGCGGGTGCTTGGCGCACCGTGCATCGGGCGGTGCGAGCAGGCGCCGGCTGCTGTCGTAGGCCGCAACCCGATCGATCGCGCGACGCTCCCGCGTATTTTGGAGGCCGTTAGTGCCGGCGCGCTGGAGGCACCGATGCCGGAGTGCGTCGACTACGCGAGCTATCGCCGCAACGGCGGTTATCGAACGCTGCTAGATTGCATCACGGGTGCGAGAAGCGTCGATGCGGTGATCGCCGAACTCGAGACTTCTGCGTTGCGCGGCCTCGGCGGTGCGGGCTTTCCCGCCGGTCGCAAGTGGCGGATCGTGCGGAACGAACCCGCTCCGCGGCTAATGGCCGTCAATATCGACGAAGGCGAGCCGGGGACCTTCAAGGACCGCTTCTACCTCGAGCGCGATCCCCATCGGTTCCTCGAAGGCATGCTGATCGCCGCGTGGGCGGTCGGCATCGACGCGATCTACATCTACCTTCGTGACGAATACGCCGCGTGTCGCGCGTTGCTTGCGCGCGAGCTCGAAGCGTTGTCGCGGGATCCGCCGTGCCCTCTGCCTGCGATCCATTTGCGGCGCGGCGCGGGCGCCTATATCTGCGGGGAAGAGTCGGCGATGATCGAGTCAATCGAAGGCAAGCGCGGAATGCCCCGATTGCGTCCGCCGTACGTCGCGCAGGTCGGCCTGTTCGATCGGCCAACACTCGAGCACAACATGGAAACGCTGTATTGGGTGCGCGACATTCTGGAGCGCGGCGCGAGCTGGTTCGCGGGCCAGGGCCGCAACGGACGCGAGGGCTTGCGCTCATTCTCGGTGTCGGGTCGTGTGCAGAAACCGGGTGTCCACCTCGCGCCCGCAGGCATCACCGTGCGCCAGCTGATCGCCGAGTATTGCGGCGGCATGCAGCCCGGGCACACGTTCTACGCCTACCTTCCCGGAGGGGCATCCGGCGGAATCCTTCCGGCGTCGATGGGCGACATTCCGCTGGATTTCGACACGCTCCAGCCTTATGGATGCTTCATCGGGTCCGCAGCCGTCATCGTGCTTTCGGAGCACGACAAGGCGCGGGACGCCGCATTGAACCTGATGCAGTTCTTCGCCGAGGAGTCGTGCGGACAGTGCACGCCCTGCCGCGTCGGCACCGACAAGGCGATCGGCCTGCTCGAGGAGCCCGTCTGGAACAAGCCGCTCCTCGACGACCTGTCGCAGGCGATGGCCGACGCGTCCATTTGCGGTCTCGGACAGGCGGCGCCGAATCCCATCGCGTGCGTTTTCAAATATTTTCCGCACGAGGTGGGCGCCGACGGTGTCGAAACAGGGCGCGCACAAGGAAACGGGCAATGAATGCACCGAACGACGTCCAGGTGGGGTGGAAGCCGGCAGGCGCCGGAGGGAGTCCCAAGGCGCAAGCGCTGACAGACCCCCGGACCGATGGCATCGGAGCGGACACGAAGCCCGAAGCCCCGGCCATCGCCTTCATGCTGAACGGCCGGCAAGTCGCCGCCGCAGCGGACGAAACC
>JBKPOL010000150.1:0-4765 GCA_046733075.1 Pseudomonadota bacterium
ACCGTTGGCTGTTCCAGGCGGGCGATGCTTACTTCTTCCACGGCGAGATGGACCTGCAGCACCCGCATTGCACGCCCGGCCTTACGTTCTACCAGCGAATGATGGACAAGGATCACAAGCTGCGCGTCTCCAATCAGGAGCGGCTGCGGGAATTGCGGCGGACCAGGGCATACGAAGTCGAGCTCTTCTGCGCGCACGACGTCGTCGAATTCGAGCGGCTCTCGGGGCGTTCGGCCGAAGTTCCCGCGGACCGCATCGTGCCGCGCGGCCGCGCGGAGACCGTCACGGGGTCACGCGCGTACGGCGATTAGCGAGTCCTTGGTTCAGTCGCGTCGACCCCCATGGCGACCGATCGACGAAGTTTTATGCGCGCCATCCTCTGCGTCGCTGCATGGGGACGCCCGTCGGTATCAGCGGGCGACCGCGCGGTGAACGACGTGCTGACCTTAGCGACGTTCGGGGATTCGATCCTCGATTGCGGGCACTACAACAATCGAGGGATACACCCGGGCCAGCTGATCGTGCAGAACGACGACGCGTTGTTTCCGTCGTTCGCGGGTCGCGACCTCGCCACGTGCCGCCGGGCGGCGCTCGCGCACCGGGCCCGCGATGGCGCACGGGTCGACGATCTCGCACGACAAGTGGCAGGTTTGAACCTCGTCGCTCCTGCCGTCGCATTGCTGACGATCGGCGGCAATGACCTTCTCGGCGGTCTGGTGGTCGACGACGGCGCGGGGATCGCGAAGTTCGAACGAACGCTGACCGCGTTTGTGCGGAGCCTACCCCGAATTCCGGTCCTGCTCGCCAACGTCTACGACCCGACGTTCAACGACGACTCACGCAACTTCCTGAACATGGAGCCAGGAATTGCTCGCAGGAACCTGATGCGGATGAACGACGTGATAGCGGATCTCGCGAAACGGCACGGCGAGCTCGTGGATCTGCATGCGCACTTCCTGCGCGGCGACGAGTCGTGGTTCACGAACACGATCGAGCCGAGCCTGCGCGGGGCTTCAGAAGTGCGGGCCGCCTTCCTTCCGGCCGTATTGCGCGCGGCGAACTGCGACGGGACCACTCGCTGAAGCCCGACGATACTGCTTGCTTAAGCCGTGGCGGAACCACTCGCTGAAGCCATCGTCCCGGGAACCGCAGCCCGCCACGCGTACCCGCTCAGTACGTCGCGCGCCCTCCCGAGATATCGAACACCGACCCGGTGGTGAACGAGCAGTCCGCCGACGCCGCCCAGGCGACGAGCGCCGCAATCTCCTGCACCTCCACCGTCCGTCCCCGCGGAATCTTCGCGACCATGTAGTCGATGTGCTCCTGCGTCGTTTGCCCGAGGATGGCGGTCCGCGCAACCGCGGGTGTAATGGCGTTCACCGCGATGTTGTAAGTGGCCAGCTCTTTTCCAAGCGACTTCGTGAGACCGATGAGCGCGGCCTTCGATGCGGAATACGCGGACGCATTCGGATTGCCCTCCTTGCCTGCAATCGATGCGATGTTCACGATGCGCCCATAGTTTCGGCTGATCATTCCCGGAACGAGCGCGCGGCAGCAATTGTACGGGCCTTCGAGGTTTACGCGCATCGTCAGGCGTAGCTCCTCGATCGAGTATTCCCAGAGCTTCGCAGTCGGCCCGGCGATGCCTGCGTTGTTGACGAGTATGTCGACCTGGCTCTGCGAAGCGATCGTCGCTTTCTGCGCGGCGTCGACGCTGTCCGGCTCGCCGACATCGACCTCGAAGGCCTCGGCTGCGCTGCCCATTTCGCGCGCGGTCGTACGGGCAAGCACGATATCGCGATCCCACAGGGCGACCTTGGCCCCCGACGCGATGAATCGCTCGGCGATTGCACGACCGATGCCTTGCGCGCCGCCGGTGACGACGGCAACGCGGTTCCGAAGATCGATTTGGTTGGGCATGTCGTTCCTCGATGGTTTGCTTCCGGTCAGGATACCCGAAAACCATGGTGCGCCCGTCAGCGTCCCCGTCCGCCAGCGCTCAACCAGTGTGCGCACGGCCAATTGTAGCGACGCGCTGATTTGATGCGAATATCGCCTTTCTGCTCAATGCGGCGAGGAATTCGGTGCCCGTCGTGAAGGAGCCGGGCGAGGCGCCGCGCGACGAAACTTCTCGATGAAGATAGCAACGTTCAACATCAACAGCATTCGCGGAAGACTTCCACGCCTGCTCGAATGGCTCGACGACGCGCGACCGGATGTCGTGTGCCTCCAGGAGCTGCGCATCTATCACGAGGAGTTCCCCCTTCCTGCGATACGCGCGAAGGGATACGGTGCTCTCTGGCAGGGCCAGAAACCGCGCTATAACGGCGTCGCGATTCTCGTGCGCAGCGGTGAGCCCGTCGAGATTCGCCGGTCGCTGCCCGGCGATCCGAGCGACGTCCAGGCACGCTATCTCGAAGCGGCCGTGAACGGCGTCCTGGTTGCATGCCTTTACGCGCCGAACGGAAACCCGCAGCCGGGCCCGAAATTCGACTACAAGCTTGCGTGGCTCGACCGATTGATCCGGCATGCGCATGACCTCCGCACATCGGGTGTGCCGGTCGTGCTTGCGGGCGACTTCAACGTCGTTCCGACCCCGGCGGACATCTACCCGACGACCTCCTACGACAAGGATGCGCTGGTGCAGCCGCAAAGCCGCGCCGCGTTCAGCAAGTTGCTCGATCAGGGCTGGACCGATGCGATTCGCGCGCGGCACCCGACCGAGACGATCTACACGTACTGGGATTACATGCGCAAGCGCTGGGAGCGGAACGCCGGCCTGCGGATCGACCATCTGCTGTTGAACGACGAGCTCGCCTCCCGCCTCGTCGATGCGAACGTCGACAGATCGGTTCGCGGCCGCGAAGGCGCGAGCGATCACGCCCCGACATGGATCGAGGTTCGCGATCCCAGTTGATCGCCCGATCGTCTACGGCCGACCACCGCGAGGAGGCACCGTATAGAGATAGAGGACGGCATCGCCACGGCCCGTCGTATCGTTTTTCTCGGGCGCCGGAAACTGCGCGACCTTGTCGATGTGCCAGCCGGGAAAGGGAAAATCGTGCGACACGACGCGCGTGCCGGGCGCGAGCTCCGCGAGAAGCTTGTCGCGCAACCGCGGCATCGCCGTGGGAAACAGGTAGAGCGTCACGACCGTCGCGCGACTGACGTCCGTCTCGAAGAGATCGCGCTGGATGAAGCGCACGCGATCAGCCACACCGGCCTCGGCGGCCTTGCCGTTCGCATACGTCACGGCGACTTCGCTGATATCGACGCCGAATCCGCCCACGGCACCGAAGTGCTCGACGGCCGCGATGACGAGCCGCCCGTCGCCCGACCCAAGATCGACGACGAAGTCTCCCGGTCCCACGTGGGCCATCTTCAGCATCTCGTCGACGATCCGCCAGGGCGTAACCGCGAACGGTGCTACGCGCACCGACTCGTAGTCGATACCGTCGGCGCACTTCGCACCGTCGGGCCAGGCGGCGACCGCCGCAGCAAACGCCAGGATCGCGAAATCGAAACGGTTCATGCGTACTCCTGTCATCACGGCGGAACGGGGATTGTCGAATCGAGTCGCACGTTCCGCCTGCCGGCTCATCGCAGAAAATCGGTGACCGCCTGGACGAAGGCATCGGGCTTTTCCATCGGCGGAAAATGGCCGCACGCGGGGATCGTGCGGAGCTGCGAATTCGGGATGTGCCGATGAAATGCATGTGCCATGGTGACCGGCGTGACCGCGTCGTTCTCGCCCCAGAGAACCAGTGTCTCCATGCGCAGTCGCTGGAGCGTGCCGTCGAGCTTTTCCCGTACGTCGCCGAGCGTTTCCAGTACGCTCTTGATCGTCGGGCCGTCGCCGCGCTCGAGATGCAGCGAGTAGGCGAGCTCGACGAGCGCATCCTGCACCAGGCTGCGGTTATGGAACATGGCCTCGAAGACCGCGCGCATGTTTGCGCATGTCGACACATTGAGATCGATTGCGATTGGTACGGCACCTTCGTCGATTCCCGCAGCATCGTTCAAGATGAGCTTGTTCACCCGATCCGGATACTGCAGAGCGAACGACGCGACGATCCATCCGCCAAGCGAGTGACCGAGAAGCGACGCGCGGGGGATGTCGAGTGCGGAGAGCAATCGGTCGAGCACTTCAACGAAACCGGCGATGCGGTAGTCGATGCCGGGTTTGTCAGAGCGGCCGAAACCGAGCAGGTCGAGCGCTACGACGCGATTGGAGCGCCCAAGACCAGGCAGGCAGAACGCCCACTGGTCCGCGTCGCCGCCGAGCCCGTGCACGCGCACGAGCGGCGGGCCGCTGCCTGTGTCGTAGTACCGAATGCTTCGGCCGAACACCTTCTGCTCCCGAAGCTCCGGCAGCCCGGGCAGCGCGAAATGCGGGGTTTCCGATGCATTGGACTCCTTTGCGCAGAGGCGCACTATGACACTCGCTGGGGGGAAGTTGCGCCGTTGTTATCACCCGCAACAGCTAATAGCACGCGCGCAATACCCGAACGGCACAAGCGCAAGACCCGCCTTGATGCGCGAAAATACTACGAGCCTCCCGAAGGAATTGCCGGTGGTCGAGCGACTAACGGCGATGCCAGGGCGCGTTCCCGCTTCGGTTCACCAAGTACTCCATCGGCTCGCCTTGCAACTCGCGTCGCACCGCCCGGACGAACTCGTACGGCGCGTTCCTTGCATATCTCCGATGTCTCACTTGGTCCGAGAGGTGCGTGGCTGGAACGTTTCCTCTCGGCGCGTGCTGTGC
>JBKPOL010000151.1:0-5492 GCA_046733075.1 Pseudomonadota bacterium
CGCCTAAACACCTTCAAGAACGCCCTCCCTGACCGCGCTTCCTGCTCTTCTTCAAGGCCACCACCCTCACGACAATACGCTCTGACTCGACCGAGGAAACTGTCCCGGGCTTCACTTCGTTGCTCGACGACTGTCGAAATCCTAGTCGCTCGAACCATTCCTTGGTACCGACGAGAAGCGCATCCACGGGCGGCGATTCTGCATGCCGCACCGGTCCTAATCTGGCGCGAATTCGCATATCCATCAACCGCCCGAGATCGTTCCCGTCCTCGCGGACGACGCGCAACTGTTCGAGTAGCGTCAGGCGATACGTCATGCGCCCGGCACGCGTGACAAACGCGCGCCCCACTTGCGGTCGGCGCGCCCGAGGCCTAGCTCGGCAGCAGTTCTACGTAGTGCAACGCGCTCGCCGATGTATGCGATCTCCGACCACGGAACACGCGTCTCATCGCTTCCCGCAAGCCATCGCGCAATCGCAGCCATCCACCGCGGCAATCGCCGCTGCCACGCGCCAGGACCGAGCAGCAGCGCCACGGGCCTAAAGCCGCGCCCCGGCACGAAGTCGAGCTCGATGTCGTCGACGACGCCGCAAGGCAATTGATGGACGTCGACGATCTCGTGATCGACGACGTCGCGCACAAGATGAATCGCGTCGTCGCTCATCCTTGTCCACCGTGCGTCAGAACCAGAAGCGGAATTGCCGCGAGCGCTGCCACCGTCGTAATCGCCAGATAGATCCAGCCGAGCACCTTCGCAAGCGCGCCGTTGACGTGCGCGCCCATGACGCGCTCGTCATTGGCGACGAGCAGCAATGGGAGGTAAGTGAGTGGCAGGATCACCACCGAGAAGACGATCGAATATTCGACGACCGACACGGGGTCGACACCCGCAAGGATGACGATCGCGGCGAGCGCGAACACGGCAACCCAGGTCAGCGTGAAGCGCGATGCCTCGCGCGGACGACGAAACTTACCCCACGGCCAGCCGAAGAACTGGGCGATGTTGTACGCACCGCAGAGGCCCGTCTCGATCGCAGCCCCGGCAAAAGCGAAGAACATTCCGAGAATCGCAACGAGGAGACCCGCGGTGCCGAACTGCGCCGCTGCACTCGTTGCGACCACGCCTGGCAATTGCGGCTCCACATGCCGCGGACCGAAGAACTGACTGCCGATCATGATCAGCGATGCGCAAAGAAGCGAGCCAAGCACGAAGCCGACGATGACGATCACTCGGTTGAGCGCGATGTCGGAGGGCTTCCATTTGTCCTCCACTGCACCCGACGAATAGAAGTACGTTTCGTACGGAAGCATGATCGAGGACGTGAGGGCCACGGCGTAATAGGCGTAGAGCGTGTATTGCTGAGACGATTCGAGGATGGGGACGTTCGGCATGAGCGCGGCTCCGACGTCGCCCCACGCAGGGCCTTCCACAAGCGCAACGACGAGGTAGATTACGAGCAGCAATCCACCGAGGCCGAAAACGCGTTCGATCCAGCGAAACGGCAGGACCCACACCGACAACACGAGCACGAGGAACGCAATAACCACCCAGAGACGATAAGGCCAGTCGGCCAGCAGCTGCCACACGAGCGCGACTGCGCCGATTTCCGCCGCACACGTCAGCACGTTTACCGCGGTCGCGGCTGCCAGCGTCACGAGTCCGGCGTCGAAGCCTCCGCGCTCGCGGATCAGATTGAATACCGGCTGGCCGCGAACTGCGGCCACGCGCCCCGCCATTTCGCCGTACACGACGATGCCCACCGTTCCCATTGCGGCAATCCACAGTAGCGAGTACCCGAACTTCGCGCCCGCATTGACGGCGAACGTCAGCTCTCCGACTTCGACGAAGCCTCCCATCGCGGTAAGAATGCCGAGGAAGAGCTCGAGGAAGTTCATTGGCGTGAAACGGTCATGAGCGCAGCGTTCGCGTGGGAATTCAAAGCCGCGCCCAAAGAAGCGTTCGAGCGCGCACTGTCCATCATGGTCTCGCACGCCGCTCGAGGGGAATCAATGCCCCCAGGATCGCCTCGAACTCAGGTTCGAGCTCGCGCGCGGCGGACGACGAATCCGCCCGGTCTACGAGGGCATGCGACGATGTCAACAGCCGCCCGGCCAGGGAGAGCGCAGCACCAACGTCATCGGATGGTCGCCCGCGCCGCGCCTTGTCAAGGTCGTCGCGAAGCGATGCAACGCGCTGCTCGAGCTGCCTGCCCTGCGCGCGGGTAAACGTGGCGGTCAGTCGCTCGGCCGATGCCTGATGCGTAATCTCGCGAAGCTCCGCAGCCCTGGAGCGGAGCTCGCCGAGGGTGATGTACATCGTGTCGGCCCTCGTACTGCCTGCGATCCCGAACGCGATCACGCCAAGGGCTGCGCCCACGGACACGACAAGGGCCCATTGCAGGGATCGCGTCCAATGCGCCACGTGTCGCTTCATTGTCCGCCCTGCATTCCAATGATTGCGCGCTGCGTGTTCGCGGCTGCGTTCGACACCGGATCGGAGCGCGCGGCGTCAACCAGCACCGGCCGACGCGCCGATGGTGGCGAAGGCTGCCTTGCAAGAAGCCGCCAGGCGTGGGTGAGCCCGGCGATCAAGTACGCGACGCTGCCCGGAACCCACATCAGCAGCCCGCCGAGTTGCTGATCTTCGAGCGCCGACGCGGCGAAGCGCGGCCCCTCGCCGGCGTACCCGTGGTACCACGGCGCGGGCGCGAAGGTCAGCAATGCGCCGAGCGCGCCGGTGCCGAGCATCGTCAGGAAGAGACACGCGATCGCCACGCCGGAGTTCGCACTCGCGCCCTCGGCGCGTCCACGGCCGGGCACACGTACCGCCCACCAGAAGCAAAGCGCGGAGGCGAGAAAGGACGCGTGCTGGAGCGCGTGAACGGCCGCATGCGTCGACGCGTAATCGAAAAATCGCGGAACGTGCCAAACGAGCAATGCAACGAGTTGCACGATTGTCGCCCCCGCGAGGCCAGTTATCGCGCGCCATGTCGCACGCCACGCGGGCGCCGAAATCATTGCCCGCGCACGGTGGCGATAGAGTGCAGGAAGCGCCCACGTCCACACGGCGAGCGGCCGGCCGGAGACGAGCAGCGGCGCCGCAATCAGCATCAACGTCTCGTGCTGGAGCATGTGGGCCGAGAACGAATGCGCAGCCCACGCATCGAGGGGCCCGAGCAGCGCGAAAGCGAGCACACCGGAGCCGCCGCAAAACATCGCCACTTCCTGCACGCGAATGCCGCGCCCGGGAGCGGCGGCGCGCCAAAGCCTGGACACGCCAAGTGCGTACAGGGCGGCCGACAAAACGAGTGCGACGACGATGCAGGTCGTCGCCGCCGCATCTCCTGCCAGGCGTTCATTCGCGTTAAAGAACGGACTACCGACAGCGGAAGAACCGGTCGTCGACGTCGTGCTCGACGAGCGGGTGACATGCGCGACGGCAACGGCCGAGATCGCGAAGACCAGCGAAGCAAAAGTCAGCCGTAACACGGCGAGAGCAGCAGTTGCGTGCTCCACTGCAGCGCGATGGCGAGCGCGGTCAACGCGCTCACCCATACGCCGATATGCGACAGGAACGATGTATGGCCGACTTCGTCACGGGATATGCCGCGGGGCGCCTCGGTCCTCCGCATCGCCCGCCATGCGAGCAATGAAGCGGTGATCGCAAACACGAGCGAGATCCCATTCGAAAGATGCAGCGGCCATGTCTGCTGCGATCGGCACGCCACGGGCACGAGCGCGTAGACGAGCGACAGGTTCGTGAGGAACACGAGAGGAGCAACGATGATCGACGCCCATTGCACCATGTTTACCGCCCCCGTCAAAGCCAGCGCGGCATCAGGTAGATGACGACATAGATCGGTATCCATGCGGCGACGACGAAGTTCCAGTACATCGCGTTCTCGCTTGCATCGACGAAGCGGCCTTTCTCGAGCGGGCCCGTGAACATTAGAACCGCGAGTACCGCGGTGTCCGCGACGTCAGTGACGAGGTGTGTCGTATGGAGTCCGAGCAACAGGTAGACCGCGGATCCGTACGCATTGGTATCCCAGGACACGTTCAGCGCCGTGAATTCGAGTACGCGTACGCCGATGAACGCGAGCCCGAAGAGCAGGCATATGACCATGCCAACCCGCACGCAGCGGAGGTCGAACTTCTCCGCGGCAACCTTCGTGTAGTGGTTCGGCAGAACGCTCGCGAGCAGGATCGCGGTATTGAGCGTGCCCCACCGCAGCTCGGGCGGAAGGGCGTCCGGCGGCCAGGCGTCGACGCGTGTCCAAACGTAGAAATACATGACAATGCCAAGCGCGAAGGCCGTACCCTCGATGGCCATGACGCCGACGGTGCCCCACCACATCAGGCTTTGATGTCCGAACGCGAGGCTTGGCAGCGCCGCCGCATCGACCGCCGGCCGCGACGTTCGGGAAACGTTCGACGACGGGCTCACGGCGCGAGCTCCACGCGCCTGTGCTTTGCCGTTTCCTCGCGCGTGGGCCAGAACCAGGCGATCAAGGCGATCGCAATCGGGATGGTCCCCCATACGACCGCCCACGGCGTGAAGATCGACGACACGAACATGACCGTTGTCGCAACGGCAGCAATCAACGGCCACAACGTCGGCGTCGGAAATGCGAACCGATGATGCGGCACCGCGTCGAGCAGCGTCGTCACGAGCACCTCCGGCGGATCGTTCTTCAAACCATCGACCCGCCCAACGATGCCCTCCTGCTCCCAAAGCGGCTCGCGACCGCCGACCGCGAGCGGAGGATGAAAGTTGCCGGGCGGCGGAGGTGATTCGGTCGCCCATTCGAGCGTGCTGGCACCCCACGGATTGGCGCCCGCGCGTGCGCCTCCGCGAATGCTTCGCACCACGTTGAACATGAAGAGCAGCACGCTGACGACGATGATGGCGGCCCCGATCGACGAGATCAGGTTCAGCGTTCCCCAGCCGCTCTCGGCTGCGTACGTATACACGCGGCGCGGCATTCCCTGCAGCCCGAGTATGTGCATCGGAAAGAACGCCACGTTGAAGCCGATGAAGAACAGCCAGAAGTTCCACTTGCCGAGCGTCTCGTCGAGCATCCGGCCCGTCACCTTCGGAAACCAGTAGTAGAACGCGCCGAAGAGCGGAAAGACGGCCCCGCCGATCAGCACGTAGTGCAGATGCGCGACGACGAAGAACGTGTCGTGGATCTGCAGATCGAGCGGGACCGCGGACAGCATGATCCCCGTCAATCCGCCGAGCACGAGGATGAAGAAGAAGCCGAGGACGAAGTACAGCGGCGTGCGCAGAACGAGCCGTCCCGTCCACAGCGTCGCGATCCAGCAGAAGATCTGCGTCGCGGTCGGTATCGCGATGACCATGCTCGCGGCCGTGAAGAAGCTCTTGCCGAGCTCCGCCACGTTGGTCGCGAACATGTGGTGCACCCAGAGCGCGAAACCCAGGAACGCCGTCGCGATCAGCGACAGCACCATGGCCGGATAGCCATAGAT
>JBKPOL010000152.1:0-3395 GCA_046733075.1 Pseudomonadota bacterium
AACGCGAACGCCACGCAGACGGTGCGTTCACTGTTCGTGATCGACCCGGCGAAGAAGATCCGCCTGATGATCACGTACCCGGCATCGACGGGCCGGAATTTCGACGAAATCCTGCGCGTGATCGACTCGCTGCAACTGACCGAGTATCACAGCGTCGCGACGCCCGGCAATTGGAAGCCCGGCGACGACGTCGTGATCGTGCCTTCGCTGCAGGATCCGGAAGTCATCAAGCAGAAGTTCCCGAAGGGCTACACGGCGCTTCGGCCGTACCTGCGGATGACGCCTCAGCCGAATCGCTGATCCGGTCTTTACGGATTTTCCGAGGGAAGGGTCGCCGAGGGGTACGTTCCCTCTGCTTGCTGCAACGGCGAGGTGCATTGGCGCGGCTTTCCGGCAATGGCGAGGTGCACTAGCGGCGCTTCTTGGCGATGTGACCGCGGGTGCGCCGCGCCCCGTCGTTCAGTGAAGAAGTTTCGCCGTGCTGACGCGTATCCGCGCGCGACCGCTTCGTGTTGCTCGCGCGCGGGGCCAGCGGCAAGCGCGCCGAACCATCGGCGCGAGACCGATCCGACCTTGCTTCCCGTGGCCCTGCCGCGCCCGGTCGCGGCGTCTCGGCAGCCTCCGTGTCGTCGAGGGTGAAGTCGATCTTCGCGCGTTCCAGATCGACGCGCGCCACCTTCACCTTGACGCGACCGGCGAGCTGGAACACGCGGCCGCCGCGCTCGCCGATCAGCGCATGCCGGACGGCGTCGAAGTGGAAATAGTCGCGCGGCAATTCCGTGACGTGGACGAGACCGTCGATGTCGAGGCCGTCCAGCGTGACGAAGATGCCGAAGCTTGCCACGCCGCTGATGGTCCCGGCGAACGTTTCACCGATACGGTCCTGCATGTAGTGGCACTTGAGCCACTGCAACACGTCGCGCGATGCGTCGTCGGCCCGGCGCTCCGTCATCGAACAATGCAATCCGAGCGCTTCCCAGGACGAATCCTTGGGCGTGTAGCGCTTGTTCTGCAGTACTGCCTTGATTGCGCGATGCACGAGAAGATCGGGGTAGCGTCGAATCGGTGACGTGAAGTGCGCGTACGCCTCGTACGCGAGGCCGAAGTGTCCGACGTTCGACGGACTGTATTGCGCCTGCGACAGCGACCGCAGCAGCACCGTTTGCAGCAGCGCGAAATCCGGCCGGTTCCGAATGCGATCGATGAGCGCCGCGTAGTCCATCGCTGTAGGCTGGTCGCCGCCGGTAAGCGTCAGCGCGGACCCCGCGAGGAATTCCCGCAGCACCGCGAGCTTCTCGGGAGGCGGTCCCTCGTGGACTCGATACAGTGCCGGTTGCTCGTGCTCGGCAAGAAACTGCGCGGCGCACACATTTGCCGCCAGCATACATTCCTCGATCAGCCGATGCGCGTCGTTGCGCAGCGCCGGTACGATGCGCACGATCTTGCCGTGCTCGTCGAAATGAAGCGCGAGCTCCGGCGTGTCGAAGTCGATCGCTCCGCGACGCTCCCGCGCGGCGAACAGGACCCGGTACAGCGTGTGCAGTTGGGAGAGATGCGGCAAGAGCTGCCGCGCGCTCGGCGAGGTTGCCGCGGACGGCTCCTGCAGCCATTGGTAAACCTGCGTATACGTGAGCCGCGCCCGGGAGTGCATGACGGCCGGATAGAACGAATACGCCTTGATCGCTCCGCGCGCATCGATTCGCATGTCGCATGCGACACAGAGCCGGTCGACGTCGGCCTTGAGCGAGCAGAGCTCGTTCGACAGCGCCTCAGGCAGCATCGGGATCACGCGGCGCGGAAAGTACACGGAGGTGCCGCGCTCGCGAGCGTCGGCGTCGAGTGCATCGCCGTCCCGCACGTAATGCGAGACATCGGCGATTGCCACGACCAGCCGGTAACCACGTCCGTCGGGCTCGCAGTAGACCGCGTCGTCGAAGTCGCGTGCCGTTTCGCCGTCGATCGTCACGAGCGGCAAATTAGTCAGATCCGTGCGGCCCTTGAGATCCGCCGGCCGGACGTCCGGCGGCAGTCGCTTTGCCTGTCGCTCGGCGGCTGCGCTCCACTCGAACGGCAGCGCGTGCTTGCGCAGCGCGATCTCGATCTCGATGCCCGGATCGGTGGCGCTGCCCAGCACTTCCTTGACGCGTGCGATCGCTTCGCCGTGCTCGCTCGGCGGCTCGATGATCTCCACGACGACGACCTGTCCCGGTCGGGCGTTCCCCCGCTCTCCGGGCGGAACCATCAGGTCCTGGTTGATCCGGCGGTTCTCGGCTTCGACGAACCACACGCCGCGCTCCTCGTGAATTCGGCCGACGACTTCGCGATTCGCTCGCGCCAGCACGTCGACCACTTCCCCTTCGGGACGACCGCGGCGATCGAAGCCCACGCGCTTTGCCGTCACGCGATCGCCGTGCAGCACCTTGTGCATCTCGCGCGGCGAAAGGAAGAGATCGTCGCCGCCGGCGTCGGGCACGAGGAACCCGTAACCGTCCGGATGACCTTGCACGGTACCGGTGACGAGGTCGAGCTTCGCGACGATGCACAGCGCACCTTTCCGATTCACGAGCAGCTTGCCGTCGCGCTCGAGCGTCTCGACGCATGCATCGAACAGGTGCTGCTGCTTCCGGGAGATCCCGAGGCGCGCGGCGGCTTCCGCGGGCGCGAGCGGTACGCCTGCTTCGGTCAGCTCATGCAGTATCGCTTCGCATGTCGGGGTAACTACGGGGTGCTTCTCGGCATGCGTCTTCGGTCGCGAAGGAGTTGCGCCCGGAGCGGTGGCGGCGCGCCGTCGCAAGGGAATCGATTTTGACAAGGGTGGTCGCTACTTTTAAAATTATGAGTTGGCCATGCGAAGCCCGGCCATGCGAAGCCCAGATGGCGGAATTGGTAGACGCACTAGGTTCAGGTCCTAGCGGTCGCAAGACTGTGGAGGTTCGAGTCCTCTTCTGGGCACCATCACCGTGATTCTAGCCGTCCCGTGTCGACGGCTCTGCAATCCGCCGCGCCAGTCCATTAATCGGCACCCACGTTTTGCGCGCGCTGTCGTCGCGCCGATGTATGGCAGCGCCCGTCACCACCCCGGGGGGAATCGCGGCGACGTCGTTCAAGCCGCACAGGACCATGCAGTCGTGCAGCTCGCACGCAATGGCCGGAGTGCGCATTTGACGCCGTCGCATCCACGCGCGGCCAGACCATAAAGGTACCCCCGCCCGGTCAGGCACGCATCGGCGCCGCAGCCCATTGCCTTGCGATGTCTGCGCCGGTGCGAATCCCGCCGTCGAAGAACACCTCAATCCTGCCGTTCACGACTTCGACGATTTGGGGCAGCACGGAGATCGAGGAGGGCGCGCCGTCGAGCTGACGGCCGCCATGGTTCGACACGATGATCGCATCTG
>JBKPOL010000153.1:0-3620 GCA_046733075.1 Pseudomonadota bacterium
GGTCAGAAATGCATTGGCGTGCAAGCACGCTTGCTGTCTTAACTCGCCCTTATAACGATTACGGCGCTGAGGGCGAGAGGCGCTATACGGTCCATGGCGCGGGCTTCGCCGGATCGAGACCGTATTTCTGCATCGCTTCCATCACCTTGTCGCGGGGCAGCGTACCGTCGTCGGCGAGTGCCTTCAGCGCGGCGACGGTGACCTGCCACCGATCGACCTCGAAGAAGCGGCGCAGCTTCTCGCGCGTATCGGAGCGGCCGAACCCGTCGGTCCCGAGCACGACGTAGCGGCGCGGCACATACGCCCGGATCTGATCAGCGAACGCGCGCACGTAGTCGGTCGCCGCCACTACCGGTCCCGTCGTCTCCCGCAGGCACCCTTCGACGTGCGAGAGATCGGGCGCAGCGTGTGGATTCAGCAGATTGCGCCGTGACACCGCATGGCCATCCCGCGCCAGTTCGGTGAACGACGGACAGCTCCACAAATCCGCCTCGACGCCCCACTCGTCGTGCAGCATGTCGGCCGCGGCAATCACTTCCCGGAAGATGGTGCCCGATCCGAGCAGCTGCACACGCGGAGCATCGGACTTCAAAGCGCCGGCCTTGAACCGGTACATCCCCTTGATGATGTCTTGCGCAGCGCCTTCGGGCATCGCCGGGTGACGGTAGTTCTCGTTCATCACCGTCAGGTAGTAGTAGACGTCCTGCTGCTCGACATACATGCGCCGCAGCCCGTCGTGGAGGATGACGGCAAGCTCGTAGGCGAACGTCGGATCGTACGATATGCAATTCGGGATCGTCGCCGCATATACGTGCGAGTGGCCGTCCTCGTGTTGCAGTCCCTCGCCGTTCAGCGTCGTGCGTCCGGCCGTTCCGCCGATGAGGAAGCCGCGCGCGCGCATGTCGCCCGCCGCCCAAGCGAGGTCGCCGACGCGCTGGAAGCCGAACATCGAATAGAAGATGTAGAACGGGATCATCTGGACGCCGTGCGTCGAGTAGCTCGTCGCCGCCGCCATCCAGTCGCACATCGCGCCGGCCTCGTTGATGCCTTCCTGGAGGATCTGGCCGTGCTTGTCCTCCTTGTAGAACATCAGCTGGTCCTTGTCCTCCGGCGTGTAGAGCTGGCCGAGCTGGTTCCAGATCGCGAGCTGGCGGAAGAGGCCTTCCATGCCGAACGTCCGCGATTCATCGGGAACGATCGGCACGATGTACTTGGCGAGCGTCTTGTCGCGAAGCAGCGTCTGCAGGATCTGCACGAACGCCATCGTCGTCGAGATCTCGCGCTCGTCGGTGCTTTTCAGGAAGCGGTCGAACGTTGAAAGTTCGGGCACGCGCAACGCTTCCGCCTTCCGCCGACGCGCCGGCAGGTAGCCGCCGAGCTCCATCCGCCGTGCGCGCATGTACTCGAGCTCGGGTGATCCGTCCTCGAACTTCACATACGGGACCTCCTCGAGCTTGTCATCGGGCACGGGTATGTCGAACCGGTCGCGGAAGCGGCGGATCGCGTCGACGTTCATCTTCTTCTGCTGATGCGTGATGTTCTGGGCCTCGCCGGCGACCCCCATGCCGTAACCCTTGATCGTCTTCGCGAGGATGACCGTCGGCTGGCCGCTGTGATTGACCGCTGCGTGGAACGCCGTATAGACCTTGTGCACATCGTGGCCGCCGCGGTTCAGGTCCCAGATGTCCTTATCGGACCAGTCGGCAACCATCGCCTTGAGTTCCGGCGTGTTGAAGAAGTACTCTCGGACGTACGCGCCGTCCTTGGACTTGAACGTCTGGTATTCGCCGTCGACGCATTCCATCATCCGCTGCTTCAGCAATCCCTTCGTATCCCGCGCCAGCAGCGCGTCCCAGCGCGTGCCCCAGATGACCTTGATCACGTTCCAGCCTGCGCCACGAAAATCGCTTTCCAGCTCCTGGACGATCTTGCCGTTACCCCGCACCGGTCCGTCGAGGCGCTGCAGGTTGCAGTTGACGACGAAGATCAGGTTGTCGAGGCTTTCGCGTGACGCGAGGCCGATCGCACCCATCGACTCCGGCTCGTCCATTTCGCCGTCGCCGCAGAAGCACCAGACCTTGCGGCCTTCGGTGTCCGCGATGCCACGGTCGCGCAGGTATTTCATGAACCGCGCCTGGTAGATCGCCATCAGTGGACCGAGTCCCATCGATACGGTGGGAAATTGCCAGAAATCCGGCATCAGCCAGGGATGCGGATACGACGAGATGCCGCGGCCGTCGACTTCCTGCCGGAAGTTGTCGAGCTGTTCCTCGGTGAGGCGCCCGAGCAGGAATGCACGCGAGTACACGCCCGGCGACGAATGGCCCTGGATGAACACGAGATCGCCCGCATGCTGGTCCGAGACGCCGTGCCAGAAGTGGTTGAAGCCGACGTCGTAGAGCGTGGCGGCGGACGCGTAGCTCGCGATGTGACCGCCGACATTCGTGTGCTTGTTCGCGCGCACGACCATGGCCATGGCATTCCAGCGCGAGATCGAGCGGATGCGATGCTCGATGTTCTGGTCACCCGGGATGCGAACCTGCTTCTCGACCGGGATCGTGTTGATGTACGCGGTGTTAGCCGAGAACGGCAGGTACGCGCCGGATCGGCGCGCCTTGTCGATCAGCTGCTCGATCAGGAAGTGCGCACGGTCGGGGCCCTCTGCCTCGAGCACGCCGTCGAGCGCTTCGAGCCACTCACGCGTTTCCTGCGGATCGATGTCCGGAATGCGGTCCATGTGTTCCTCCTGCGCCTTTCCTTTTCTTAGATGGCGGCTTGTATTTACGAGAGCGTTTTCATTGTATTCGCCTTGCCCGCGCGGCCTTTTCCGCTTCGTCCCAGTGCGAGCGCGCCGGCGAGGCTCAAGCCGGCAAAGGTCGCGAAGCCGGTCCGATAGCTGCCCGTCAGCGACGACAGCAGCGCAAACGAGGGCGGCCCGACGACGACACCGGCGAACGTGACGAAGCCCGAGGCGCCGGTGACCTTGCCCGCCGCGCCGGGCGGTGCAAGCCGCGCGACCTCCGACAGTTGAACGCCATTCCAGCCGATCGCCGTCGCGCCGAACGCGAGCGCGAGTGGAACGACGATTGCCGTCGGCCACGCCGTCGTCGCCACGGCCATGCCTGCACCGCAGGCGGCGGCGACCGCTCCGATCAGCATAAGCACGTGTCGAGGCGCGAGAAGCCGATCCGCCACGTAGCCCCAACCAATGCGACCGATGACGCCGCCAATGGTTGCAACGGTGAGCGCGAACCCCGCGGATACGAGCGTCCACTCCAGCGTCTCGGTCAGATGCACGACGAGAAAGCTCGTGAGGCACACCTGCGTGGCCGAATACGCGAGCGAGACGAGCGCGAGTTCGAGCAGGCCGGGGGTCTGCCGCAGCAGCGCGAGCGGGGCGAATATTGCCGCGATGGAGAACACGCGATGCGGCCGCCGATCGATGTCGAGCGTCGCGCGGATGGGTTGTGCGAGGCCGATCACGACGATGCCGACCGCCGCGACGATCGCGAATGCCACGCGCCAGCCGAGCGCGACTGTCAATGCCGGCAACAGTGCGCCGCACAGCGCGGCACCGGCCGGGACACCTGTTTGCTTGATCGAGAACGTCAGCGCCATGC
>JBKPOL010000154.1:0-3382 GCA_046733075.1 Pseudomonadota bacterium
GTCCGTACGTGGCCTCGCGCTCCTTGTCGGCCTTCACCTTCGCGAATGCCTCCGCGTTTGCGGCTTCGTCGTTCTTGACGGGGATCTGGGCTGCCATTCCGCCCATCGCATGTATCGTGCGGCGGTGGCACGTCTTGATGAGCAGTTCCGCGTAGCTCTTCATGAAGTGCGTCGTCATGGTGACAAGCGCCCGGTCGGCAAGGCAGAAATCGCGGTTGCTGCGGAATTTCTTGATGCAGCTGAAGATGTAGTCCCAGCGACCCGCGTTCAGTCCCGCGGAATGCTGGCGCAGCTCATAGAGGATCTCGTCCATTTCGAACGAGGCGAGAATCGTCTCGATCAGCACGGTTGCCCGGATCGTTCCGCGCGGAACGCCGAGGTCGTCCTGCGCCATCACGAAAATATCGTTCCACAGCCGTGCCTCGAGATGGCTTTCGAGCTTTGGCAGGTAGAAGTACGGGCCGCTGCCGCGCGCAAGCAGCTCCTTCGCGTTGTGGAAGAAATACAGCGCGAAATCGAAGATGCCTCCTGAAATCGGCTCTCCGTCCACGATCACGTGCTTTTCAGGCAGATGCCAGCCCCGTGGCCGCACAAACAGCGTGGCGGTGCGTTCGTTCAGCCGATACGCCTTGCCCTCGGGCGACACGTAATCAATCCGGCGACGGATGGCATCGCGCAGGTTCAGCTGACCCCGGATGTTGTTGTCCCAGCGCGGTGTGTTCGCGTCCTCGAAATCCGCCATGAAGACGTTTGCGCCGGAGTTCAGCGCATTGATGATCATCTTGCGGTCGACCGGACCGGTGATCTCGACGCGCCGGTCAGCGATGTCCGGAGGAAACGCTGCGCACGTCCAGTCACCCTCGCGCACAGCACGCGTCTCAGGCAGGAAATCGGGCAGCTCGCCCGCGTCGAAACGCACCTGACGCGCGACGCGACGCGCGAGCAGCTCGGTGCGTCGCGGGCCGAACGCGCGCCAAAGCCGCGCGGCGAACGCCACGGCCTCTGGAGACAGGATCTGCTCGAATTCGCGAGGGATCGGCGCGGTGATCTCGATCCCGGGGCCGTAGCGCGGTGCGTTCATGGGTTCCTCTGATTGCAACTGGCGTTTCGCGCGGCGTGGAGCACCGACGCGGGGGGAGTCGTGTTGCGCCGCACTATTCTAGCGTGGCGTAGCCCCTCGGCCGCTGACTCGTTGCACCTTTGGCGGCGGACCCCGGCTCGAGCGTCGGCCTCCCGCGGCGATTCGCGCTTGCCTCCGATCCCCGCTGCGCTTCGCGAACAGCGGGGCCCCTCGTCGGCCGCTCACGCCGCTAATTGCGGATTGAGCCTCTGTACCCCGTCATGCAGACGATTGAGCGCGTTGATATACGCCTTCGCCGAAGCCACGATGATGTCGGTATCCGCGCCGAGTCCATTCACGATCCGGCCATCGCGCTCGAGCCGCACCGTCACTTCGCCTTGCGCATCGGTGCCGCCGGTAATTGCATTCACCGAATAGAGCAAAAGCCGTGAGTGCAATCCCGCCATGCGCTCGATGGCCTTGAAGACGGCATCGACGGGACCGTCGCCGCCGATTTCGGCGACGACCTCCGAATCGCCGATCGCCATCACGACGCGCGCGTGCGGCACCGTACCCGTCTCGGACGTCACCTTCAGCGCGGCGAGCTTGTAGTACTCGTGCGCCGGAACGATGCCCTCTTCCGACGCCAGCGCGTGCAGGTCCTCGTCGAACACCTCGCCTTTCTTGTCGGCAAGCTCCTTGAAGCGCGCGAATGCCATGTTCATGGCCTCGTCGTCCGGCAACTCGATGCCGAGCTCGCCGAGACGAGTCCGGAACGCATTGCGTCCCGACAGCTTGCCGAGCACGAGCTTGTTCGCGCCCCAGCCCACGTCCTCCGCGCGCATGATCTCGTAGGTCTCGCGATGCTTCAGGACGCCATCCTGGTGAATGCCGGACTCGTGCGCGAATGCATTGGCGCCCACGATCGCCTTGTTCGGTTGAACCGGGAAGCCCGTGATGCCCGAGACCATCTTGGATGCGGGGACAATCTGCGTCGCATCGATGCGCGTCATGCACGGGAATACGTCCTTCCGCGTACGCACCGCCATAACGATCTCCTCGAGCGACGCGTTGCCCGCGCGCTCGCCAAGCCCGTTGATCGTGCATTCGACCTGGCGCGCCCCTTGCATGACCGCGGCGAGCGAGTTCGCGACGGCGAGCCCCAGATCGTTATGGCAGTGAACGGACCACACGGCACGATCGGAATTGGGAATTCGTTCGCGCAGCGACCCGATGAGCGCACCGAACTGCCAGGGCATCGTGTAGCCGACGGTGTCGGGAATATTCACGGTGTTGGCGCCCGCGCGGATCGTCGCCTCCAGCAGGCGACAGAGAAAATCGGGCTCGGAGCGACCCGCGTCCTCGGGCGAGAACTCCACGTTGTCGGTGTATTGTCGCGCCCATCCGACGGCCTTGACGGCCTGCTCGAGCACCTGCTCGGGCGTCATCCGCAATTTCATCTGCATGTGGATCGGCGAGCTCGCGATGAACGTATGGATGCGCATCGATCGAGCCGGTCGCAATGCGTCGCCCGCGCGGCGAATGTCGTTTTCGTTGGCGCGGGCGAGGGCGCACACGGTGCTCTCGTGGATCGCTTTCGCAATGTCGTGCACCGCCTCGTAATCGCCGTTCGACGAAGCGGGAAAGCCCGCCTCGATCACGTCGACGCGAAGGCGCTCCAGCTGACGCGCGATCCGCGTCTTCTCTTCCTTCGTCATCGACGCGCCCGGGCTTTGCTCGCCGTCGCGCAAGGTCGTGTCGAAAATGATCAGGTGGTCGGACATGATGGCCTCCATGCTCACGCGGCGGCGGCGCCCTCGTATACGCGAAGCGCGATCGCGCGCTGCGAAACGCCCCGATCGACTGCCGCCGTCACGGCCTTGAGCGTCGCCGTGACGATGTTCGGATCGAGCCCGACGCCATAGACGGTGCGTTCGCCCGCGCGCAGTTGCACATAAGCGACGGCCGTTGCATCCTCGCCGCTCCCGGTCGCGTGCTCATGGTACGCCAGCACATGAATGTCCGCGCCGAGCCCTTCCCTCAACGCGTGCACGAACGCGTCGACGGGACCATTCCCGCTGCCGCTCACGACCATCTCGGCGCCCTCTACGGCAAGCCGCGCGCTCAACTGCTCGACGGGCCCCGGACCGCTCGCATGCGTTGCGCGATGGTCGATGTACGCGACGGGAGCAGTCCGCGAGACGTACTCGCGCAGGAATGCCGCGTGGATGTCGGTCGACGACAGCTCCTTGCCCGTCTCGTCGGTGATCGATTGCACGACCTGGCTGAATTCGATCTGCAACAGGCGGGGCAGCGCAAGAC
>JBKPOL010000155.1:0-5438 GCA_046733075.1 Pseudomonadota bacterium
CGGGTACGAGCGCCGAGGCCGAGGACGTCCAGGCAACGCTCGTCGCGCTGACGGCACGAACGGTTGCGGACGCGATCCGCGGCTATGCGCCGGAAGCCGAGGAAGTGCTGGTGTGCGGCGGCGGCGCGAACAATGCGACGCTGATGCGCGCGCTTGCCGAAGAGCTCAAACCCCGCGGAATCCGCACGACCGCCGACGAGGGCGTCGCGGTCGAACAGGTGGAGGCGCTGGCGTTCGCCTGGCTCGCGAGGGAAGCGCTCGCGGGCCGCCCGGGAAACCTGCCGGAGGTGACGGGCGCGAAGGGGCCGCGTGTCCTTGGGGCGATCTATCCGCGCTGACGGCGGGATTCAGGCGGCGTGCGGAGTGATCAGGTCCAGGCCGCGGTAAATCAGGTCGAGAAGCTCGAGCCGCATCCGCAGGTGGTCGTGGCGTTCGGGTTCTTGATGACGAACTGCGCGCCTTCGAGACCTTCCTGGTAGTCGATCTCGGCGCCGACCAGATATTGGTAGCTCATGGGGTCGATGAGCAGCGTTACGCCGGCCTTCTCCATCGCCGTGTCGTCCTCGTTGACGACCTCGTCGAACGTGAATCCGTACTGGAACCCGGAGCAGCCGCCGCCCGACACGAACACGCGGAGCTTGAGGTCGGGATTGCCCTCTTCGTCGATCAGCGTCTTCACCTTGGCCGCCGCAGCGTCAGTGAACACCAGCGGGCTCGGCATTTCATTCATTGCGTTCATTCGGTACTCCGGTTCTGCAATACTCGACCATTATCGGCCGCGACAAGGCGCGCCGTCAAAAACTTCGACTGCCCGCCCGACCGGGGGTTCGACGTTTCCATCAACCTGCAACATGGGGTCGGCCGTGCCGTTCGTCAAACCACTGGGCCCTCAACCGAAGGCCTTGTCACCTGCCGACCCTCTCGGTTCAGGGCAGCACGGGCGGCGCCATCAGCCCGGTCGTTTCCGGTAAGCCGAACAACAGGTTCATGTTCTGGATCGCCTGCCCGGCAGCGCCTTTGACCAGGTTGTCCTCGACGGCAATGACGAGCGCGATATCGGACTCCGGGGGCCGATGGACGGCAATTCGCAGCGTGTTCGATGCACGGACGCTGCGCGTGTCGGGCAGCGACCCGGCAGGCATCACATCGACGAACGGCTCGCCCGCGTAGCGCTTTTCGTAAAGCGCTTGGAGATCAGCCTCGGGATCGCGCAGCGTGGCGTAAAGCGTCGCGAAAATGCCCCGGATGATCGGAGTCAGATGCGGAGTGAACACGAGGCGGATGGGCTCCTTGCTCGCCCGATTCAGGCCCTGAACAATCTCCGGCAGGTGGCGGTGCCCGGACACGGCGTAGGCGGCAAAGTTGTCCGATGCTTCCGAGAACGTAAGCGACAGCTCGGCCTTCCGTCCGGCCCCGGAAACGCCGGACTTGCAATCGGCGATTAGGTGTTGGGTGTCGACGATGCCCGCCTCAAGCAGCGGGAGGAAGCCGAGTTGCACGGCCGTCGGATAGCAACCCGGATTGCCGATGATCCGTGCCTTGCGTATCGCTTCGCGGTTGATCTCGGGAATGCCGTATACCGACTCGCGCAGCAAATCCGGACAGGCGTGGCTCTGCTTGTACCACCGCTCGAACTCTGCCGGGTCCTGCAACCGGAAATCGGCGGCGAGATCGATGATCCGCACATCGGCGGCCACGAGTTCGCGCGCCTGCGCCATTGCGACGCCGTGCGGTGTAGCGAAGAAAACGACGTCGCAGCCGGCGAGCTCCGCATCCTTGGGATCGGCGAACGCGAGGTCGTAGTGGCCGCGCAGGCTTGGGAACATGTGCGCGACGAGCGTGCCGGCATCCTTGCGCGACGTGATCGTGCGAACGCTCACTTGAGGATGCTGCGCGAGCAGGCGCAACAACTCGACGCCGGTATACCCGGTGCCACCGACGATGCCTACGTTGATCATCCTGGTCCGCGCGTGTGTCCGACGATTCTATCCGGCGGGGGTCGCCGGGGATCGAATGCCGCTAGCGCGCGTCAGCGCTTCGAGAACTGCTTGCGGCGACGCGCCTTGTGCAAGCCGACTTTCTTGCGCTCGACTTCGCGGGCATCGCGCGTGACGAGTCCGGCCTTTGAAAGCGTCGGCTTGAGCTCGGCGTCATAGTCGATCAGCGCGCGCGTGATGCCATGGCGCACGGCGCCGGCCTGGCCGGATTCGCCGCCACCGCTCACGTTCACCATCACGTCGAACGTCTTTTCGTGATTCGTGAGAACGAGCGGCTGTCGCACCACCATGCGACCCGTCTCGCGCGTGAAGAATTCGTCCACGGGCTTGTCGTTGACGACGATCTTGCCGTCGCCGCGCTTCATGAACACGCGAGCGACCGATGTCTTGCGCCGTCCGGTTCCGTAGTTGTAGTTGCCGATCATGGGATGGGGTTTGAAAGTCCGCTGTGCGCGGCGGATGCTTTCCTGTTTAGATTTCGAGGACCTTCGGCTGCTGTGCCGAATGGGGATGCGACGGACCGGCATAACACTTGAGCTTCTTGATCATCGCGTAGCCGAGCGGCCCCTTGGGCAGCATCCCCTTCACGGCCTTTTCCAGTGCGCGGCCGGGAAAGCGGGACTGCATCTCGCCGAACGACGTCGTCCGGATGCCTCCGGGATAACCGCTGTGGCGGTGATAGAGCTTGTCCTCGGACTTGTTGCCCGTCACCCGCAGCTTCTCGACGTTCGTGACTACGATGAAGTCGCCCGTGTCCATGTGCGGCGTGAAGATGGGCTTGTGCTTGCCGCGAAGGCGCGCGGCGATCGCCGTAGCGAGGCGACCGAGCACCTTGTCGGACGCGTCCACGACGTACCAGCCATGCGTGATGTCCCGCGGCCGGGCTGAAAAAGTTTTCATGGGGAAGCCTGGATGCGCCGGATGGAGCGCCGCCCGGGGCCGAAACAAAGTCGATGATTCTACTATCCCTAGCGCATGAGGGTCAATCTTAACGGCGCTGCGTGGGTGGGGGCAAAGGGGTTACAAAATGCCGATTACCGCTGTCACGTTCCCGCCGGTTTAGCGGAATCGTCCACCGCAAGTCACGGAAAAATAAGTAAGAGTTCCCCTTATGACCGGTTCAGATTTGTGCAGTGCGGGTCAGGGGCGGCGGCACAATGAATCTAAAAAAAGGCGCGGTCGAGTCGACCGCGCCGAGGATTCCACCATAGGAGGAGAATGGAGGAATGGGTCCGCGGGGGCCGAAGGAGGAGACGGCTGGACCGCGAACGGTATAAGCATTCCATATTGCGCTGCACAATGCAAGTGGCATAGCGCCCGAGGTGGACGAAGGGCGCCAATCGCGCGATCAGCGGTGAGCCCGGCGCAACAGGGACGACGGTGGAAACGGAAGGGCGGCAGTCATGAAAGCTCGTGTGAAGTGGCTCGACCAGGTCGCCTTCGTCGCGGAGAGTGGCAGCGGCCACGCCGTCGTCGTCGATGGCGCTCCCGAAGCGGGTGGACGCAACGCAGGGATGCGCCCCATGGAATTGCTGCTGGCTGGCGCTGCAGCCTGCACGGCGTTCGATGTGGTTTGGATCCTCAAACGCGCGCGGCAGCCCGTGGCCGACTGCGTGGTCGAGGCCGATGCCGATCGGGCGCCCGTCGAACCTAAAGTGTTCACCCGCATTCACCTGCGATACGCGGTCGCCGGTCGCGGGCTCGATGCGCGCCAGGTCGAGCGGGCGGTGAAGCTTTCAAAGGAGAAATACTGCTCGGCGACGATCATGCTCGCCCGATCCGCGGAGATCACCTTCGAGGTCCGGGTGGTCGAGGGTGATCGGATCGACGACGTTCCGCCGTCGTCGCAACCCGGCGGTACGAGTGGCGCAACAGCGCGGTGAGCGACGAAGCAGGCCTACTACGTCACGAAGCAGCCGGCCTGTTCGGCGCTAGCGCCAGGCTCACGACCCCGCGTCACGGAGCACCCTGATCAGGCTCGACGTGTCCCAGCGGCCACCGCCGCGCGCCTGAACGCGGGCATAGAACTGGTCGACGAGCGCTGTCACGGGGAGCGGGGCGCCATTGCGCCGGGCGGCGCCGAGGCAAATATCGAGATCCTTGCGCATCCAGTCGACTGCAAACCCGAACTCGAACTTGTCGGCGACCATCGTCTTGCCACGATTTTCCATCTGCCACGATTGCGCGGCGCCCTTGCTGATGACGTCGAGCACTCGCTCGGGATCGAGCCCCGCGCACTGCGCGAAATTGATGCCTTCTGACAGGGCTTGCACGAGGCCCGCGATGCAGATCTGGTTCACCATTTTTGTCAGCTGCCCGGAGCCGGTCGGTCCCATCAGCGTGACCGCGCGCGCGTAGTGTGCAAGCACCGGCTCGGCTTTGGCGTATACGCCGGGATCGCCTCCGACCATGATCGTCAGCTTGCCGTTCTCGGCCCCGGCCTGGCCGCCGGAGACGGGCGCATCGAGAAACGCGACTTTGCGCGCGATGGCCGCACCGGCCACTTCCCGCGCGACGTCGGCCGACGCCGTCGTGTGATCGACGAGGATCGCGCCTTCCTTCATGCCCGCGAGCGCCTCCTTCGCGACCGCGCGAACATCGTTGTCGTTCCCGACGCACATCAGCACGATGTCCGCGTCGCGCGCGGCATCGGCCGGAGAGGGCGCCGCCGTTCCGCCGTGCTGCTCGACCCATTTCGAAGCCTTCGCGCTCGTTCGGTTGTAGACGGACAGCGCATGGCCGGCCTTGGCAAGATGTCCGGCCATCGGGTAGCCCATGACGCCGAGGCCGAGGAATGCGAGCTTCTTGGGGTTCATGATGACTCCAGTGCAGGCGGCGGACTAAACCAGAGCCGGCACAGTTGACGTTCGATTAACTTTGAGTGTCGCCGCCGATTTCGCGGCGTGCTGCGGCGATCGCCTCGCGCACACGTCGCGGAGCAGTGCCACCCGGATGGTCGCGGCGACCTACCGAGCCTTCGAGCGTCAGCACGTCGAAGACATCGGCGTCGATCGCCGGCGAAAATCGCCGCAGATCTCCGAGCTCGAGCGCGGCGAGATCGACGCGCCGATTTTCCGCTTCACGCACGGCACGTGAGACGATCTCATGTGCGTCGCGAAACGCAACGCCCTTGCCGACCAGGTAATCGGCGAGATCGGTTGCCGTCGCGTGCCCTTCGTGGGCAGCGTCGCGCATTCGCTCGGGGTTGGGCGCGACGCCGGTGGCGACGAGATCAGCCATGACCGCGAGCGAATCGTTCAGCGTGTCAACTGTATCGAACAACGGTTCCTTGTCTTCCTGATTGTCCTTGTTGTACGCGAGCGGTTGCGCCTTCATGAGTACAAGGAGCGCCGTCAGGTGACCGATGACGCGTGCCGACTTGCCGCGCACAAGCTCGGGAACGTCGGGATTCTTCTTCTGCGGCATGATCGAGCTGCCGGT
>JBKPOL010000156.1:0-19916 GCA_046733075.1 Pseudomonadota bacterium
CGCCGAAGTAGTTGAGCTGCATCGTGCGCTCGAAATCATGAAAGCGATCGATCGAGTTGATGATGCCGCGACGAAACGAGCGGCCCGCGTTGTTGACGAGGTAGTCGCAGCCTCCCTGCTCGGCCAGCACGCGCGCAACCAGCGCGTCGCACGACTTCATGTCAGAAATGTCCGCGGTGTACATGACCGCTTTGCCGCCCCTGTCGTCGATCGCCTGCTTGGTTTCGAGCAGTTTTTCCTCGCCGCGCGCAACGAGCACGACGCGGGCGCCGGCTTCGGCCAGCTTCAGTGCCGTCGCGCGTCCGATGCCCGACGACGCTCCGGTAACGACGGCGACCTTGTCGCGCACGCGGCCCGCAAGGCTGCGATCGATGAAGAGATCGGGATCGAGATTCCGCTCCCAGTAGTCCCATAGTTTAGCGGCGTACGTCTCGAGCGGAGGCACCGCGATGCCCGAGCCCTTGAGCGCCTTCGCCGCTTCGCGGTTGTCGTACCGCGTCGGCCAGTTGACGAACTGAAAGACGTCGCGCGGAATGCCGAGGTCGGTGAGCACGACGCGCAGCGCGCGCTTGACCGGTGCGAGCGACCCGAGGCCGTACAGGATCGGCGCCGGGATGAAGCCGAACATCTTGGCGTTGATGCGCATGGTCATCTGCGGGGCGTGCGCGGCAGCCGCGAAGATGTTCAGCACTTCCCCGACGCGATGAGGCTCCGGGTCGGTCAGGTGAAAACACGCGCCGTCGAGCCCCTTTTTGTGGGCGAGGTAGTCGAGTGCATCGGCGACGAAATCGACGGGAACGATGTTGATCCGTCCGCCTTCGATGCCGATCGTCGGCATCCACTGAGGGAGGATCTCCCGCATTTTCTGGATCGTTTTGAAGAAGTAGTACGGTCCGTCGATCTTGTCGATGCGACCCGTCTTCGTATCACCGACGACGAATCCCGGCCGATAGATTCGAAACGGCCGTTTGCACTCGCGGCGCACGACCCCCTCGGCATCGTGCTTGGTGCGGAAGTACGGATGGTCGAGCTCCTCGGCTTCCTCGAACATGTCCTCGCGGAACACGCCCTCGTAAAGTCCAGCCGCTGCGATCGAGCTCACATGGTGGAAGCAGCCGGCTTCGATCGTGGCCGCAAACTGCACCGCGTGTTGCGTGCCGTCGACATTGGCCGCCTGCTGGTCGTCGGCAGACGCGGCGAGGTCGTAGATGGCGGCCAGATGGAACATGTGATCCACATTCCCCTTGAGCTTCCTCTGATCCGCGGCCGATACGCCGAGATTCGGTTGCGCGAGGTCGCCGGTGATCGGCACGATGCGCTTGTCGTCGACGCCCCATGTCTCGCGCAGATCGTCGAGTCGCGCAAGCGAGCCTTTGCGAACGAGAACGTAGATGCTGCCGCGGCGCTTCAGCAGGTTCGAGACGAGATGGCTGCCGATGAAGCCCGTTGCTCCGGTCACGAAATACGTCATGGCGATCCTCCGCAAGCCGGGTTCACGCGCGAACGCCGGTTCCACTGTCGCTCGAAAATGCTCGTCAACGGCGATGCGCGCGTCGCGGGTCGCCGATTGTACGCGCGACGCATGCGATCGAAGCGCGCAAGCCGGTGAGTGGTGCGGAAGACCATCGCCCTTCGCGCGCCTTGCGATCGCTTTAGAGTGGATGCTCTACACTTCCCCGCCTAGAATCGAGCGTCGGCTTTCGTCGACGGTGCGGCGAACTAGGCCGCCTTGCGCAAGAATCGAGGATGGAACCATGCTGAAGAAGGCACGAGCCGAACGCGATGCCGGGACCGATGACAACGAAGCCAAGGACCTGTCGAAGTCCGTGCTCGACTCGTCGAGGCAGATCTGGCTCGCCGGGCTCGGCGCGTTTTCCAAGGCGCAGGCCGAGGGGATGAAGGTGTTCGAATCGCTGGTGAAGCAGGGTGAGGCCGTCGAGACGCGCACGCGCCAGGCCGCGTCGGATACGGCTGCGGCGGCCCGCCATGCCGCGCATTCGAAGGCGCGGGAGGTGCAGCAGATCGCCGGCGGCACGTGGGACAAGCTCGAGAAGGTCTTCGAGGACCGGGTGGCGCGCGCCCTGTCGCGTCTTGGCGTCCATACGCAAAGCGACGTCGATCGGCTCGCGGCGCGCGTCGACGCGCTCGCCGAAGCGGTCAACGAGCTCATCAAGGCGAATGGCGGAAAGCGCGGCGCGCGCAATGCCGCGGACGCGGGGAACGTCGCGAGCAAGACGGCGAAGCGCACCGTGAAAACCGTCGGCAAGGTCCCGCGAGCCGCGCGCAAATAAGGCTTGGTGCTCGCCTGCCGGTTCCGGGGCGGGCTGGGGCGTCAACGCAACTCGTCGAGCAACCCACAGGCTTTGCGTCTCGATGCTGGACGAATTGCTCGCGCAAGATCGCTCCGTTGGCGGCGATGCTTTCCCTTTCGGCGATCCGACCGCGGGGTCCGATGCACGCGGGCTCGTGCAGTGAGCGGCGAAGTTACTCGCGATTGAGCCGCTCGACCTGCTTGATGTAGTTCGTCATCGCGTCGGCCGCGCTCATGCCCTTCAGTTTCGCCCACGCGTCATGCTTGGCCGCCCCGACGAAGTCGAAGCCCCCGGGGCGCTCGCCGCTCACGTCACCTTCGGTTGCCTGCTTGTAGTACGAGTAGAGCTTCAGAAGCGCAGCATTGTCCGGGCGCTTCTTCGTCTGCTTGGCGGCGGCAGCCGCGGCCTCGAATCGCGACTTCAGATCGTCCTTTTTCGGCGTTGCGGCCATATACGCTCTGTACGGTTCGACGGGACAGGGATCGTGCTACTTTAGCGCGAACGCCAACGCGCACGCAACGAATGCGCGGCCGCGTCCCTTGGTTCCCGCCCGATGCGCAAGTGAGGAAACGCGAAAAGCTTTCGGCCGTCGACACCGCATGGCTGCGGATGGACCGGCCCGAAAACCTCATGATGATCTGCGGCGTGCTGATGCTCGACCGCCGTGTTTCGCTTGTGCGCTTGCGACGGGTGATCGGTGAGCGTTTCCTGATCTTCCGCCGGTTCCGGCAGCGGCCCGTGCAGACCGCCACCGGCGCCTACTGGAGCGACGATGCCGACTTCGACGTTGCCGCGCACGTCGTCGCAGCGCGTCTTCCGGGTGCGGCGGACGACATCGAGCTGCAGACGCTTGCATCCGCATTGATGGCAACGCCGCTGTCCGATCGACGGCCGATGTGGCAGTTCCATCTTGTCGCCAACTATCGCGGCGGTGCCGCTGTCATCGCGCGCATTCACCACTGCTATGCGGACGGCATCGCGCTCGTCCGCGTGATGCTGTCGATGACGGACGCGAGTGCCGACGGTCCTCCGGCAATGCCGTTCGAGGCGCGCGCGCGACGACCCGCAGACGACGATCCGCTCGCTGCATTGTTCGGGCCGCTCAAAGGCGTGATGAAATCGGCGCGCAAGATCGGGAACGTCATCCTAGAAAGGGGCGTCGGCGTCCTGAGCGATCCGGCGCAGGCGGTCGCGCTGGCAAGCCACGGGTCCGCCCTCACCGGGGAGATCGCCAAGCTCGCGTTGATGAGCAAGGACTCATCGACGCGCTTCAAGGGCAAGCCCGGCATCGCAAAGCGGGTTGCGTGGGCTGAGCCCCTGTCGCTCGACGAGGTCAAGACGCTCGGTCGCGCACTTCGTGCATCGGTCAACGACCTTTTGCTCGCGTGTGTTGCAGGCGCGTTGCGGGATTACCTGGTCGAGCGGGGCGATACCGTCGATGCGCTGTCCATACGCGCGCTGGTGCCGGTGAACCTGCGCCCGGTGGAAAAGGCGTATCGCCTCGGCAACCAGTTCGGGCTCGTGTTTCTCGATCTGCCGATCGGCATCGAGAATCCGATCGAGCGGCTTTATGCGGTGCGCGAGAACATGCAGTCGCTGAAGGACTCCTACCAGCCGCTGTTGGCGCTCGGGCTGCTCGCTGCGATGGGCGCAGGTCCGTCGATGTTGCAGGAGGCGCTGCTGAACGCGCTGTCCCGCAATGCGACGGCCGTGATGACGAATGTTCCCGGTCCGCAAACGCCGCTTTGGCTCGCGGGTGCACGAATCGACGGGCTGATGTTCTGGGTTCCGCAGTCAGGGGACATCGGCCTCGGCGTGTCGATCCTTTCCTACGATGGAAGCGTGCGCTTCGGCATCGTCTCGGATCGCGAGTTGTGCCCGGATCCGGACCGCATCAGCACGCGCTTCGGCGACGAATTCGAGAAGCTCGTCCTCACCACGCTGCTCGGTCCCTGGCCGCGCGACGGCGACCTCGACCCACGCGTCGCCGAGCACTCCGTCATCCAGTGATCGCGCCGGCTCTGTTCTTCGCGAACGCTTTCGCCGCTCGCGGTTATGGCCAGGCGGGATAGGTGTTCGGAACGACGAACGCTTCCTTCAGGTACTGGTTCATCGGCACCGTGAGCTCCTTCGTCGAGAACCAGCGGGCGTAGATGCGGCGAATCTCGCCGCTCTGGAACATCTCGTTCAGCGTACGATCGACGATCCGTTCGAACGCCGGCTCGTCCTTGCGCAGCATGATCCCGTACGGCTCCACGGACAGAAACTTGCCGACGACCGCGAAATCATCCGGCTGCGGCGCCTTGGAGATCAGGCCGTAGAGCAGCACGTCGTCCATGGGAAATGCGACCGCGCGCCCCGAGGCGACCGCCGCAAACGATTCGTCGTGGTCCTTCGCTTCGAGGATCGAGAGCTTGAGCACGCGGTCCTCGTTCATCTGCTTCAGCATCTTCTCGCTGGTCGTGCCTTTCGTGACGACGATCGTCTTGCCGCGCAGGTCCTCGATGCCGCCGATGTTCGACGACTTGCGCGCGAGCATCTTGATCCCCGCGACGAATGTCGTGTAGGCGAACGCAACCTCTTTCTGGCGATCGCGCGTGTTCGTGGTCGAGCCGCATTCGAGATCGACTTTGCCGTCCTTGACCATCGCGATACGGTTCGATGAAGTCACCGGAACGAAGCGGACATCGAGGCGCGGCAGCTTGAGCTCACTCTTGATCGCGTCGGCGACGCGCAGGCAGAGGTCCACCGAATAGCCTTGCGGCTGCTTCTGGCTGTCGATGTACGAGAACGGCACGCTCGCTTCGCGGACGCCGATCGTAAGTGTCGCCGAGTCGCGCACGCGCTTCAGCGTGTCGATGCGCTCCGAAGGTTCGGCGGACGTCGCGGGCGCGGTCGCAACGTTCGTCTTGTCGTCGGCAGCAGCCGCGAACGACCAGGCCATCGTCACCACGAGGGCGAGGCGAAGCGGGGCATGAGGCATCATGCCAATGGCATAAGCAAAAGCAGCGCCAGCGTGTGCCGCCGAGAGTCACGCAGGCAGGCCGGCGGCGACCAGTACGCGCGTGGCCACAAGCGGCGGGCCGCGAAGCGCCAACAGTGTTTAGTACAACGCCGCGGCAGCCCGCGCTACTCGAGTTCGCTTCTCGCGTGCTCGACGTCGAGCCGCTCCATCGCATCCGCCGGTTTCTTCGCCGCGGCCTGCTCGTAGAGCTTGGTCGCATTATCGAGGCGTGTCTTGCCGAAGAGCAGGATCAGACCGTTCGCGTACTCGATATGGACGATCGGCGACTCGGGAAAGAGCTTCATGCCGAGCTCGAAATGCTTGAGCGCGGACTCCTTTTTCGCGCCGTACGTGAGCCCGGCGACGATGCCGCCGACCTTGTTGATCACCTCCGACTGGTACGCGCCGAACGCGACCGCCGCCTCCGCATGCTTGGGAGCGAGCTCGAGAGCCTGCACGAGCGCGTCGCGGATCTTGCCGCCGAAGCCCCGCGCGAGCGCCTATGCCACCGAGATGCCCTGACCGTAGCGGCCAAGCGAGAACGCGTAGAGGTAATGCGCATTCGCGTCGTTGGGTGCCGCGGCACGTCGTTCATCCGCCCAGCCGGCCGCTTCCTGGAAGAGCGCCAGGCGGTTCCTCGCGTCGGGCTCCAGGTAATTCGCGTACACGCACTGCGCCTTGATCGCCGCATTGATGCCCGTGTTCTTTGTCTTGCGTCCGGTGTCCACCGCCTGCTGGAAGTCACCGGAATGAAAGAGGCGCCACGCTTCCGCGACTGCAGGCTCCGCCGGGAACGGCTCGCAATCGCCCCTATGCAGGCGCGCCCATGCCTTCTTCAGCGCAGGACCCGCGTATGCGAACGAAGGATCTGCGTGCGGAAAGGCGGTCCACTTCTTCGCCATGTTCGATCCCTCGCCCGGGGCCGCACCGATCATGCGACCCCGCATCAGGTCATTGCTAGCGATACGGTGCTCGCAAGCGCTCGGCGAGCACGCGGTGAACGCCGTGCAGATACGGTACGAGGAGCGCGAGCACCTGTGACACGCCGCGCTCGAAGTGCATGTCCGGCGCTACAGAACCATGCCGGATCTGCGATGCCGGTTGCGCGACGACGTTGCGGATCGCGGCAGCCCGGGGTATCGACTGCATGCCGCCGATGTTGCCTGACAGCCGCTGAAACGACATCCAGTACGTCGTCAGCATCACCGCATTCATTGCGAGCGCTTCGATCTCGTCGTCGGTTGCAATTAGTGCTTCGGCTGCCCGCAAACCGCGACACAACTCTATCACGGCGGATTGCTCGCGCCCGATCAGCGCCGCGAAGCGCGCGGCGAGTTTCGCGTCGCGCGACGTGATCTCGTCCAGGTCCCGGAAGAAGAAGCGATACTCCCACATCCGCTCGAAAAGCACGTGCACGAAGAGCCACAGGTCCTCGACGT
The DNA here is from genome assembly GCA_046733075.1 of Pseudomonadota bacterium. Classification (GTDB taxonomy): domain Bacteria; phylum Pseudomonadota; class Gammaproteobacteria; order Burkholderiales; family Casimicrobiaceae; genus VBCG01. The sequence continues at coordinate 6,756 of JBKPOL010000156.1, forward strand.
CCGCGGCGCTTGGGGACGGGCCGCCGAGCAGCGGGCCCACCGCATCGTCGAAGTGCCCGAACAGCTCGCCGATGATCTCGTCCTTGTTGCGGAAGTGGTAGTACAGGTTGCCCGGGCTGATGTTCATCTCGTCGGCGATGTCGGCGGTCGTCACGTGCGGCTCGCCGGTCGCGTTGAAGAGCGAGAGTGCCGTTGCGAGGATGCGCTCGCGCGTGCGGCGCGGCGGCTTGCGAGCCATGGCGCGAACAGTCCGGGAGTCGGGGACGAAGGCGGTGCCGAATAGTACGACCCCTGAGGAAAGATCAGCGCGCTGTGCGCATCAAGGCGACCTGTCGCTCGAGTTGGCCGAGCGCGTGCTCGAGGTCTCGCGTCGTCGTACGAACCGTGCGTCGCGCGATGTCGCCGGAGTGCAGGGGCCGCGCATCGTTCAGCGTTTCAGCGACGTCTCGTGTGAGGTCATCGAGCCGCGCGTCGTGCAGCGCAAGGCCATGACGTGCAAGGCACGGAGCGAGTGCCTCCCGGTGGCGACGCAGGTAGCCGCGCGTCGATTCGAACGCGAGCGCGCAAAGCCGCCTTCGCTGCGCGTAACTGAAGATGCGTGCGAAGAACATGTCGACGTCCTCGCGCGATGGCTCGAACAGCAGGATATCGGCACGCGGATACTGCGATGCGTACTTTTCCATGCCGACCTTCATGCGGGAATGGATGATGGCGCGGAACGTCTGCGACAGCACGAGCGGCAGGCCGCCGCGATCGAGCTTCTGGTGGGTGAGCCGGCCGCGCCGGTGCGCCGATTGCGCATCGAAGGGCACGAGCGGATTGACGCATAGCAGCAGATTGGCGCCGGCGTCGAGCGCGAGCGAAGCATGCAGCGTCTTGTTCAGGGCGCCGTCTACATAATGCTCGCCGGCGATCTCGACGGGAGGAAACAAGCCGGGCAGTGCGCTCGACGCTTCGATCGCCCGCGATATCGGAACGTGGTCGAAGCCGGGTGCGCCGAATGCGACGGAGTTGCCGGTGTCGAGATTGGTGGCGACGAGATACAACTCGGCGCGAAGCCGCCGAAAGTCGTTCGTGCGGCCGGGCGCGGCGAACAGCCGCTTCAGGAAGCGATCGATCGCGCGGTTGTCGAAAAGGCCCGTCGGCATCGCTCGAGCAAGCGTGGCGAGCGACTCCATCACGCCGGCGTGCAGCGGATCCCGGGCGTATTGGAGAAAGGCGCGCAGGGCGAGCGCCGGAATCGCTTGAACTCGCCGGCCGAACTCGCGGAACGCCGGCTTCAGGAAGAGCTCCGGCTTCAAAGCGGCGTCGCGTCCATCCTCGATGAACAGCCGATACATCTGCGCCGGCGAGATGCCGTTGGCGAGCGCGGCGGCGACGAAGCTGCCCGACGACACGCCGACGTAGATGTCGAGCTCGTTGAAGTCGAGCGTTTCGATCGAGTCGGCGAGCGCGAGCAGCGCGCCGACTTCATAAATGCCGCCGAGCGGCCCGCCGCCCGCGAGCGCGAGCCCGATCCGGCTCGTGCCGCGCGGGCGCACGTTACTTCTTCGACGTGCGGGCCGTCCGACGCGTTGTCGCGCGCGACTTCCGTCTGCCCGCTGCGGCCTTCACGGACTTCGCGCGCTTCGGCGCCGCTGGCTGGACGTCGATCCGCGCCCGTACCGCCGGCAGCTTCGTACGGAGGAACGAGGCGACATTTGCGAGCGATTGCATCGATCCGCGCACACCGTTGCGGGCGTCGCGAGCCAGCGCATCGGCCCGTCGCATCGACGTTTCCATGCGACGCCCGAGGAAGCGAATCGCGTGCGACTCGACGACGGAACCTTCGCGGACCAGCGTCCGGAACACGCCGCCTGCTTCCTTCTCGGCCCATTCGCGCGTCACCGCGGCCGCGCCGAGCGTTGCGAGCCACATATGACGGGGAACCAGCATTGCGCCGGCGCGAATTGGGATGCTCAATCGGGTCGTGCTGGACATGCTACATCTCCTTGGTAGGCGCCCGCGATCCGCGCGAGCCTTCGGTAGGCAGACACTAACCGCGAAGAACTAGAGGGATCACACTAAAGACGCGGCGCTGCCGTTCAGGCGCGAATTGGCCGTTCGCGCCACATTGGCCGTTCGCGCGCACGTTGTCCGTTCAAGTGCGCGTTGCTAGGTCCACGCGCATCGCCTGGTTCACGTGCGCACTGCCCGTCAGGTGCGCAACCGTCCCGCCAGCGCCGACGCGAGCTTCGCCGTGATCGCGTAAATCGAGAGCTGCGGATTGGCGCCGATCGACGTCGGAAACAGCGACCCGTCGAGGACGTAGAGGTTCGCGAGCTGATGGTGACGCCCGGTCTCGTCGACGACGGCATGAGGCGCGTCCGGGCCGAGCGCGCATCCGCCCATCACGTGCGCGGAAACGATCGTCGTCGCGCGGGGCCTCAGGTCGAACGCGCCGATTGCGGCCCGCGCCGCGCCAAGGCTTGCATACCCCTCACCCTCGTCGTGCACCGGCATGACGGCCGTGGCGCCGGCCGCGAACTGAATCTCGGCCATGGCGACGAGCGCTCGGCGTACTCCGTCGAACACGTATGGACTAAACGGGTAATCGAGCAGGGGCGTTCCGTCGCTTGCGAGCCGTACCCGACCTCCGGCGCTGTCCGGATGAAAGCCGTCCCGCAGCAGCGCGATCAGCACCTGCATGTTCGGCAGCCTGCGCATCCATGATGCGTGCGCAACCCCGTGCCCGGGCAGCGTGATGGCAGCCAGCACCGGATGTATCGGCGGCGCTTCGAGCTTGAAGCCGATCGGCCCGTCGACTGCCGTGGACAGGAAGTGATCCGAATAGATCGTCTGCGGCGCACCGGCAAATCCGTCGACACGCTCCCGCATGAGCGCGGCGGAAACCACCGTTGGATGCAGGAACGTACGCGTGCCGAGGATGCCGAACGGATCGGGCACGCCGCTTCGAAGCAGCAGGGCGGGCGAGCCGATCGCGCCGGCCGCGCTGACGAAGGTTCGTGCTCGAACCCGGATGCGTCGGGCGGTCGTGCGTGTGCCCGATGCGTCCATCGCAGCGCATTCGAGTCCATCGACGAAATCTCCGCGCACGATGAAGCGAAGCGCGCGCGTTCGCGTGACGAGCGTCGCGCCTCGGTCGAGCACATGCGGGATTGTCGTGACGAGCATCGACTGCTTGGCGTTGGTCGGGCAGCCCATGCCGCAATAGCCAAGGTTCCAGCAACCGCTGACGTTGCGACGAATGGCGCTTGCGCCGATCCCCATTTTTTCTGCGCCCCGCGCGAGCGTCGCATTGTTCTCGTTCGGCGCGACCTTCCATGCAGCGATTGCGAGCCGTTGCTCGACCCTGTCAAACCAGGGAGCGAGCTCCACTGCATCGAGGCGGCGCAGCCGGTGCGCCGACTTCCAGTGTGCAAGCGTCGACTCGGGCGTGCGAAACGAGCTCGTCCAGTTGACGGTGGTGCCGCCGCCGACGCAGCGACCCTGAAGGATGTTGATCGCCTTGTCCGAGGTCTTGCGCGCGGCGGATTCCTGATACAGGTCGCGATATGCATCCGCCTCGCGCATGCGGAAATCGCTCGATGAGCGCAGCGGTCCTTCCTCGATCATCAGGACCCGCAGGCCGGCGTCGGTCAGCGTCTCTGCAGCAATGCCCCCACCGGCTCCGGTACCGACGATCGCTACGTCCGCCTCGAGCGTGAGGTCCTGGGTGAGCTCCGACCCGTCGACGACCGTCCATCCGCGTGCGATGCCGGCCCGGATCGGGTCGGGAATCGATGCTCGCTCCCCGTCATTGCCATCGCCGTCGCCTCGCGTGGCTGCGCTAGTCATGGAAGTGTCGGGGGACCTGGATAGCCAATCGACTCCCAGGTGCGCGAGTCTGCATACCACGCGGCCATCGTCAGCTGGTGCAGCGCGTCATAGGCTGCGCGCTTCAGCGCCCAACGGCTCCTCTGCAGTCGCGCCAGAAACGCAGCGGCCTGCGTCGGGCTTGCATCGCCCCATGTACCATCGATGCCCGCGAAGAGAAAGCGCATGGGGGGCAACGCAAGCAGCACGAAGAGGGTCGCCAGTTCGTCACGAGCCGCAGGCGGAAGACCGGCGATGGCCGTCGCAACACCGGCGACAGTCTGCTCGACCGCTGCCGCCCGTTCCTGTGACGCTGCGGGAAGCGCGCCATCGAGGAAGGCCGGCACCAACGCGCGCATGACGTCGGCCGCTGCAGGCGAAAGCCTGCCGCTCTCTTCGATGCCCGCGGCGGTCAGCGTCGGCTGCAGCCATCGCGTCGCCCCGAGCGCCACGGCGCCCGTGACGGCGAGAAACAGGAAGTAGCGACGGGAAGGGTTCACGAGGCTCGTTGGGTGCGGATGCGCGAGCGAGCGCCACGGCGACGGGAGGAACGTAATCGCACGATAGTACCGGCAAGGTAGAGCAAACAATCTAATTCCGAGCGGCGTCGCGCTAGACTCGCTCGATGCTACCCCCGCCTGGCCGATGATGGACGATGCGCAATCCGACGACGTCGCCGGTCCGCTGTTGCACGTGCTTTCGCGCGTCCACGCGCATCATGAGGAGCGGCTGCGGGACGCGGAGCTTGGCAAAGCGCTCGCCTACCTCGCCATGTGGCAGGTGCGGCGCCTGCGGAACACGTACGCGGATCTCCAGGCGATCCCGCGTTACGCCGCGGCGATGCAATTCTTCGAGAGCGACCTCTACGGTGGCGGGGATTTCGCGCAGCGCGACGCCGACCTCGCGCGCGTCGTGCCCGGGATGAAGCGGCTGTTGCCCGACCATGCGCTTCGCACCGTAGCGGAGGCTGTCGAAGTCAACGCGCTCGCACAGGACTTCGATCGCACGATGATCGATTACCTGCCGCGGCGCGAGGCGGCGTTCACCGTCCCCGAGTATTGCGCGGCGTATCGAGCGGTGGATCGATTCGATGAGCGGCGCCGGCAGATTCTTCTCCTCAGCCACGTCGGTGAGGCGCTGGACGCGCTCGTGCGGAAGCCGATGATCCGAAGCGCGCTCAAACTGATGCGCAAACCGGCGCGTCTCGCCGGCCTCGCAGCGCTACAAGACTTTCTCGAGCGCGGCTTCGGCGCTTTCGCGCACATGGGCGGGGCGCGGGAATTTCTCGCGACGATCGAAGCGCGCGAGCTCGCGATCCTTCAGTTGATCGCGGCCGGGAACGACGCGCCCTTTCCCGATCCGATGGCGCGGCCCGCCGAGTCGGTGAAAGAGGCTCGAGCGCGCTGATTACCCCCGCTTGCCCGTGAGCTTGTCGAGCTGCGCGTGAATCTCGCGCTCGATCGCGGGCTTGAGCGCTGTGAGCAGGAGTCCAAGCTTCGCTTCGAGGGTGATCTCGCCCTTGCCGAGGTGCATGCTGCCCGAAACCCCCGGGCGCTCGAACCGCACGCGGTCACCTTCCCAGTTCCACGCGAGATCGAAGCGCTTCTCAAGATCATTGGCGAGCTTCTCCGCAACGATCTTAGCCTGCTTGTGAGACAGCTCGTGCCGCCTGCTGATCGAGATTCGTGCCATGTCGCACCTTCGGCCGGTTTCCGCGCGAGTGTACTCGAAGGTGGACGCAGCACGGGATCGCGTCGGTAGGACAACCTCTTACGCGAAGGGCAAGGTGCGGCCGATACGCGCACCAGTCGCGATCCATCATTCTTCGCCCTTTGTTGCGGGAGCGCGCCTGTCGAGCGCAGCCGACGTCGCAATCCCGCGGTTTCGACTCTTCACTCGTGAACAAACCCGCTCTCAAGTCCGACGCTCGCGCGTTGTCGAGAACGCTGCGGCGCACGTTCGGCATCACGACGCTGCGCGAGGGTCAGGAGCGCGTGATCGCACGCGTGCTGAAAGGCCAAGACACGCTTGCGATCATGCCGACCGGTGCTGGAAAGTCACTTTGTTATCAGTTGCCGGCGTTGCACCTGTCCGGCACGACGCTCGTGGTGTCGCCGCTGATCTCGCTCATGAAGGACCAGGCGGACAAGCTTGCGGACGCCGACGTCCCGAACGTCCAGCTCAACAGCACGCTTGGCGAGGGCGAAGAGCGCGAGGCGCTCGCGCGAGTGGCGCGCGGAGAAATCCGCATCGTGTTCGCAACGCCGGAGCGGATGACGGATGCACCGACGCTCGACGCGCTCGCCAAGTCCCGGGTCGCACTGTTCGTCGTCGACGAAGCACATTGCATATCGCAATGGGGCCACGATTTCCGGCCGGCCTACCTCGAACTGGCGGCGGCGCTCGGGGCGCTCGGTGAGCCGCCCGTGCTGGCCCTCACTGCGACTGCGACGGATGAAGTCGCGCGCGACATCGTGACGCAGTTGAAGCGGCCGGCAATGCAAGTGGTGCAAACGGGAATCTACCGCGAGAACCTGCACTATCGGGTTCTGCATACGACGAACGACGATGAGCGCATCGCGAGCGTCGTGCAAGTCGTGAAGGCGGCGCGCGGGACCGGCATCGTCTATGCGGCGACGATCAACGTCGCGGAGACGCTGGCCGAAGCTTTGCGTAACGGCGGCGTCCGCGCCGGCCGCTATCACGGACGCATGCCAGCCCGTGAGCGTCGCGAGCAGCAGGACGCGTTCATGGACGGACACCTCGACGTGATGGTCGCGACCAACGCATTCGGCTTGGGCGTGGACAAGCCGGACGTGCGCTATGTAGTGCATGCGCAGATGCCGGGCAGCATCGAGGCCTATTACCAGGAGTCGGGTCGCGGCGGCCGCGACGGCGACGTGGCGCAGTGCACGCTCCTCTACGACCTGCGCGACCGGCGCGTGCAGCAGTTCTTTCTCGCTCGCCGCTACCCGGACGCCGAACAGCTGGAAGCGGTGCGGGACGCAATCGCGCGCCTTGCATCGGAGGGCGCGGCGTCATTCGTTGCGCTGCGCAAGGCGCTGCCCGGAATCTCCGAGGTGAAGATCAAGGTAGCGATCAAGCTCCTCGTCGATGCGGGTGCAGTCGCGCGACGCGCAGGCGGCAAGGTGGCGTTGAGGCACGCTCAAGCGGTCGCCGCACCAGACCGGTCCCGACTTGCGGAACTCGCACGCGAATACGCCGAGAAGGCCGAGCAGGATCGCGAAAAGCTCGAGCGGATGGTGTTCTACGCGCAGACCGGGCTCTGCCGATGGCGCGTGCTGCTCGATTACTTCGGCGAAAGGCTAGAGCAGGAGCGATGCGGCAACTGCGACAACTGCATCAGGATGACGCGACGAGAGCGTGAAGCCGTTCCGGACGTTCCCGGAGACTCGGCCGCAATCTCGAAACGACGGCGCGGCTACACGATCGGCGACGACGTGCGCGTTCCCCGTTACGGATCGGGTCGCGTGCGCGGCGTCGCCGGTGACGAGGTCACGATCGAGTTTCCGAACGGCGATGCGCGCACGTTTCTACGAAGCTACGTGCGGCGCAACGCCCGCGCTGCGCACGCCTAGTCTGCGCCGTTGCGCGCCTCGGTCGACGGACGCCCGTCGGCGGCCTGATCGATCTGCCGCACTTCGCCGGTGACCGTACCGCCTTCCGCGACGACGAGCTTGCCGTAGCGCACGTTGCCGGTCACTCGGCCCGTTCCGTGAACGACGAGCTTTTTCCGCGCCGTCAGTTCACCGGAGAACTCGCCGTGAATCTCGGCCACGTCGATGACGGCGGTGCCGGTCAGCGTTCCGGGTTTCGAAATCTCCATCACCTTGCTGTTGATCGTGGCGTCGACCTGTCCCTCGATCACGAGGACGTCGCAATTCGAGATCTCGACGCCCTTCAGCTTGATGTTCACGCCGACGAACAGCTTGCTGCCTGCGACTTCCTCCGGCGAGGGCTGAGGGGCAACCTCGCGCGGTGAGGGCGACGGTTCGGTCGCGGCTGGTGCAGGCGCAGCCGCCGCGGGGGCGGGCACCGGGGTGGCTGACTGAGGTGCAGGTCGGGGAGTCGGCATGGCGCCGCTGATGACGCTGCCCGGTTGAGGTGTGGCCGGCGCGGCGGCGGGCTTCGCGCCCGGCTTGTTGGGTTCCTTGACGTCGACCCAGCGGTCGTTGCGACCCAGATTGAGCATGGCGGTGTCCTAGGTGGGGGTTATGCCAATGTCATCATGCGCCGCAAAACACCGTTTGGCAAGGGGAACCGAGGACGATTTTTGCCGAGGAGTAACGAATCTCTTTTAACGGGGCCGCCGACGCCGATTCGGCGAGAAGGCCGAGATACGACTGGTCCGCGAGAAGCGGAATGCTGACCCGCAGCGTGTCCTGTTCGCCCTGACGCCCCGATTGCCGACGGTTTGCTTGGCGACCGTTGACACCGTGGCCCGAGCTTCTGTGTCAGCGCCGCTTGCGATCCCTTGATGCACCGTCGCTTGGCGTTTCCTTGACAGGGTGATGATTCAAACGTAAGATTGAAACGTACGTTTGAATGCCAATGCGCACGCGTGAACGGGATGTGCACGCGGTTGTAGTCGCGTCCGCTTCTTTGAACGGCGCAACGTTTCTGAACGCCGCAATCGCACACTCGAACTTCAGTTTCCTTCGATCGGTCGTTGCATCATGCCCAAAGCAAAAGTGATCCCGCTGCCGGTCCCCACTCCTGCGGCGGAGACGAAGAATCGAATCCTCGATGCCGCCGAGAAGCTCTTCATGGAACACGGCTACGAGGCAACGAGCTTGCGCGCGATCACGACGGCAGCCGAGGTGAACCTCGCCGCCGTGAATTACCACTTCGGCAGCAAGGAAGAGCTGTTCCAGGCCGTGCTGACCCGGCGGCTCGACCCGATGAATCAGCAGCGCCTCGAGCTCCTGACGCGCTTCGAAGGCGAGGCCGCGCCGAAGCCTCTCGGTTGCGATCGCATCCTGACCGCGCTGCTCATTCCGGCGCTCAAGCTCGCGCGGGATCCCAAACGCGGCGGCTCCAATTTCCTGCGGCTGCTCGGCCGCGCCTACGCCGACCCCGCGCCGTTCATCCGCCAATTCCTCTCGGAGCAATACGCAGTGATGATCGGTCGCTTCAAGGCGGCCTTCTCGCGTGCACTGCCGCACATGCCGAGCAAGGAACTGTCGTGGCGTCTGCACTTCATCATGGGGGCGCTCTCATACACGCTGGCCGGCACCGATGCGCTCAAGCTGATCGCCGAGCTGAATCCCCACGAGACGACGAACGACGAGCTGCTGCTGCGCCGTCTCGGTCCCTTCCTGCTCGCCGGCCTCACCGCGCCCCTGCCCGACCTTCGCGCGGTGACGCGCGAGCTGGAGGACGAGCCCGCACCGCGTCGCCATTGACGCTCAATTGATCGGGGACCTTCGATGAATCCCGCCGCGATCCTTCTTGTTCTCGCATGCGTCGCCGTCACGCTGATCGTGCTTCCGTTGGTCGTGCCTGCGCTGCGTCGCGTGCTCATCAGCAAGCCTCTGCTGCGCGGGTTCCGCAAGGTGATGCCGCCGGTGTCGCAGACGGAGCGCGAAGCACTCGAAGCCGGCACCGTCGGTTTCGATGGCGAGTTGTTCTCGGGCAGTCCGTCGTGGCGAAAGCTGCTCTCGACGCGGCGCACGAGGCTCACGGCCGACGAGCAGCATTTCCTCGACCACGAGGTCGAGACTCTCTGCGGAATGGTTTCCGATTGGGAAACGACGAACGTGCACAAGGACCTTCCGCCGAAGGTCTGGCAATACATCAAGGACCACGGCTTCCTCGGCATGATCATCCCCAAGGCGTACGGCGGTCTCGGTTTTTCCGCCTATGGCCACTCGCAGGTGATCACCAAGCTGTCGACGCGAAGCGGCACCGTGGCAGTCACCGTGCTCGTACCGAACTCGCTCGGACCGGGCGAACTGCTGTTGAACTACGGAACCGACGAGCAGAAACGGCGCTACCTGCCGCGACTTGCACGCGGCCTCGAGGTCCCGTGCTTTGCGCTCACAAGTCCTGAGGCCGGTTCGGACGCGGCTTCGATTCCCGACTTCGGCGTCGTGTGCTTCGGCGAGCTGGAAGGCAAGCGTGTGCTTGGCTTGCGTGTCACCTGGGAGAAGCGGTACATCACGCTCGGTCCCGTGGCGACGCTCGTTGGACTCGCGTTTCGCGCCTACGATCCCGAACATCTCGTCGGCGATCGCGAGGACCTCGGCATCACCTGCGCGCTCATCCCGGCGTCTCATCCCGGCGTTGCAATCGGACGCCGTCACATGCCGCTGAACGCGGTCTTCCAGAACGGTCCGACGTCCGGCCGCGACGTTTTCATTCCGATGGACTGGGTGATAGGGGGGGCGCCAATGCTCGGCAAGGGCTGGCGGATGCTGATGGAATGCCTCGCTGCAGGGCGCGGCATTTCGCTGCCGTCGTCCAACACGGGCATGGCTAAGCTCGCCGTGCGCACGACCGGCGCATACGCGCGCGTGCGAAGGCAGTTCAGGACGCCGATCGGTCGCTTCGAAGGGATCGAGGAGGCGCTGACGCGCATGGGCGGCAACCTCTATGTGATGGATGCCGTGCGAATGCTCACGGCAGCGTTCGTCGATGCGGGAGAGAAGCCTGCCGTGCTTTCGGGCATTGCGAAACTGCACATCACCGAGCGCAATCGCGAGGTGATCAATGCGGCGATGGACGTCGTCGGCGGCAAGGGGATCTGCATGGGGCCGTCGAACTTCCTCGGCGCCGCATACATGCAGATGCCGGTTTCGATTACCGTCGAGGGCGCGAATATCCTGACGCGCAGCCTCATCATATTCGGCCAGGGTGCGATTCGCTGCCATCCCTACGTGCTGCGCGAAATGGCGGCGGCACAAGAACCGGATCGAAACAAGGCGCTTCGCGATTTCGATGCCGCGCTCGCGGGCCATGCGCGCTTCGCGGTCCGAAATACGGCGCGCGCGTTCGTCCTGGGACTCACGCAAGCGGCATTCGCCCGCACGCCGCGCGACGTCGCCAGGGAAACGCGCCGCTACTACCGGCAACTCGCGCGGCTCTCGGCCGCGCTCGCGTTCCTCGCCGACGTTTCGATGGTGACACTCGGTGGCGCACTCAAGCGGAAGGAAAAGCTGTCTGCTCGCCTGGGTGACGTTCTGTCGCTGCTCTATCTCGGATCGGCCGCGCTATGGCGCTACGAGCAGGAAGGACGGCCGGCGACCGATGCACCGCTCGTGCATTGGGCGCTGCAGGATGCGCTGTTCGAGGCACAGGGGGCGATCGAGGGATTCATCACCAACTTTCCCAATCGCTTCATCGCCGGATTGATGCGCCTCGTTGTGTTTCCGTCCGGGCGTCCGCACGCCGTGCCTTCGGATCGGCTGGGGCAGCACGTCGCGCGACTCCTGATCGAACCTTCGGCGTCGCGCGACCGACTCACTGCCGGCATGTTCGTGGGGGATCCCGAGCAGCCGGTCGGGTTGCTCGAGCGTGCACTCGGTGTGAGCGTCGTGGCGGAGCCGATCGAGCGCAAGGTGCGCAGCGCGCTGCGGGCCGGGAAAATCAATCCGCAGCTTTCGCCCGGCGAAGGCGACGCCGAACTGGTCGCTCGCGCCGTCGCCGCCGGCATCATCTCGGAAAGCGAGTCGTCGGTGCTCGCGTCGCAACGCGAACTGACGGCGCGCGTGATTCGCGTCGACGACTTCGCGCAGGACCTCGGCATGTCGCTCTTGCAGCCGAATGAGCAGGAGGGTGGCGAGTCGTTCCCGCGTACGCGTCCGCAGCCGGCGCCCGCTGCGCATCGGGCGGTTGCATAGCGCCAGATGCGCCGGTTGGATAAAGCCGCTGCGATTCCCATGTAAGCGGCAGCGAGCATCGCTCCGGGATTTCACTTCGAGCCATGAACACTCCCATCTTCATCGTCGACGGCGCACGGTCGCCGTTTCTCAAATCGCGCAATCGCCCCGGTCCGTTCTCCGCTGCGGATCTCGCAACCGATGCGGGTCGCGCGCTGCTGCTGCGCCAGCCCTTCGCGCCCACCGAACTTGACGAGGTCATCCTCGGTTGCGCTGCACCATCCCCCGACGAAGTGAACATCGGCCGCGTTGCCGCGCTGCGCATCGGTTGCGGCAACAAGGTGCCGGGCTGGACGGTGATGCGCAATTGCGCGTCGGGCATGCAGGCGCTCGACTCCGCCATGGACGCGATGCGCGCCGGACGCTCGCATCTCGTGCTGGCGGGCGGCGTCGATGCGCTCTCCCGGGCGCCCCTGCTGTTCTCCGACGCGATGGTCGCCTGGCTTGCGAACTGGTACGCGGCAAAAACGGCGGGCCGGCGCGCTGCGGTGCTCGCGCAATTCCGGCTCGGGTATTTCGCGCCGGTGATCGGCTTGATGAAGGGGCTTACCGATCCGGTCGTCGGCTTGCTGATGGGACAGACGGCGGAGAACCTAGCCTGCCGCTTCGGCATTTCGCGCGAGGAGATGGACGCGTATGCAGCGCGAAGTCACCAGCGCGTGCTCGCTGCGCAGCGTGAAGGCCGCTTCGCGGACGAGGTCGTGCCGATCTTCGATCGCGCAGGCAACGTCTACGCGGCAGACGACGGCGTTCGCGAAGACTCGACGCCTGCAAATCTCGCGAAGCTGCGGCCGTTCTTCGACCGCAAGTACGGCAACGTGACCGCCGGCAATAGCTCGCAGGTCACCGACGGCGCGGCGTGGCTGCTGCTCGCGACGGAAGCGGCAGTCGAGCGCTTCGGCCTGACGCCGAAAGGAAGGATCGTCGATACACAATGGGCGGCGCTCGACCCCGCCCAGATGGGACTTGGCCCCGTCTATGCGGCCACGCCGCTCCTTGCGCGCAACGGGCTTGCGCTTGCCGACGTCGACGCATGGGAGATCAACGAGGCTTTCGCAGCCCAGGTGCTCGCGTGTCTCCGGGCCTGGCAGGACGACGCCTTCTGCCGCGACGAGCTCGGATTGCCGGGTGCGCTGGGCCCGATCGACGAAGCGAAGCTCAACGTCGACGGGGGCGCGATTGCGCTCGGGCATCCGGTCGGCGCGTCCGGCGCACGCATCGTCATGCACGTGCTGGACGTGCTGGCGCGAATCGGAGGTCGGCGCGGGATTGCCTCGATCTGCATCGGTGGCGGACAGGGCGGCGCGATGCTCGTCGAGCGCGCATGAAGCGCAATGCCGACTCCACCGTGATCTCCGGTTCGCACACTCGATATCGGGTCGGCGCTGATTGCCGACGTCAAAGG
>JBKPOL010000157.1:0-5450 GCA_046733075.1 Pseudomonadota bacterium
AGCTTCGATCGCGCAAGCTCGCGCGCCTTGTCCTTGCCCATGCCCATCGATACCGGCCCGTAGCAGACGTTGTCCAGCACGCTCATGTGCGGAAAGAGCGCGTACGATTGAAACACCATGCTGACGTCGCGCTCGTTCGCCGCGCGATGCGTCACGTCGTTGCCGCCGATCGCAATGCGGCCGCTCGTCACCGGCTCGAGTCCCGCGACCATCCTCAACGTCGTCGTCTTGCCGCAGCCGGACGGGCCGAGCAGCGTCACGAGCTGACCCGGGCGCACCTCGAACGAAACGTCGTCGACCGCAATCACGTCGCTGTAGCGTTTGGTCACGTGCTCGAACACGACGCCGCCGGATGCCTTCATCGACCGCCCTTTCAGTGTCCGGTTGCCATGACGGGCACGACGCGCCGGCCGAGCTTCGCCTCGCCGACGAGCTTCTGCATGCCGAGCAGCACCGCAAGCATGAAGACCATCAGCACCGACGAATAAACGATCGCGAGCGGGTATTCGCCCGCCTCCACGCGATTGATGATGTACACGGTGGACAGGTTGTACTTCGCGGTCGCGAGGAAGATGACCGCGCTGACGGCCGTCATCGCGTGGGTGAAGCTGAACACGAGCGTCGCGAGGATGGCCGGCCGCAGCAGCGGCATGACGATGCGCGTCAGCGTCCGCAACGTCGTTGCGCGAAGCGTCGACGACGCCTCGTCCAGCGTGCGATCGATCTGGGCAAGCGCTGCGACACCGGCCCGGACGCCGACGGGCATGTTGCGAAACACGAAGCACAGCACGAGGATCGCCATGCCGCCGGTCAGCTCGAGCGGCGCCACATTGAACGCGACGATGTACGAGACGCCGATGACGGTGCCCGGCACGGCGAAGCTCACGAGCGTCAGAAATTCGAAGGCACGACGTCCGGCGAAGCGGTGACGCGTGATCACGTAGGCACTGAGCAGACCGACGAGCGCCGTCAGCGGCGCGGCGATCGCGGCGACCTCGATCGTATTGAAGAGGCTGTCCCAGGCCGAGCCGCTGAAGAAGATGCCGCGCGGTCCCCACTCTGCGGCGAAACCCGCACCGAGGTGCGTGAACGTCGGAGTCATGTCACCGCGGCCGATGTCGCGGACGAAGCCCCCGGTGAGGATCACCGCGTAGCACACGAGCGTGAACGCGATCCACACGGCTGCGACCGAAAAGCAGCCCAGCCATAAGGGTCGCGGCAGATGCGCGGGCGCGCCGCCGTCGCCCTTGCCGCTCACGGTGACGTACGACAGGCGCCCCACCCATCTTTGCTGAAGGAAGAACGCGAGCAGCGTAAGCGCGAGCAGCACCATCGCGAGCACGGCGGCGCGTCCCGCGTCGTACTGTGCACCGGCTACGGCAAAGAAGATCTTCGTGGACAGCACATCGAAATTACCCGCGAGCACGATCGGATTGCCGAAATCGGCGAGGCTCTCGACGAAGCCGAGAAGGAACGCATTCGCGAGCGCCGGTCGCAACAGCGGCCAGGTCACCGTGCGAAACACGCGCGCACGAGAGGCGCGAAGCGTCTGCGCCGCCTCCTCCAGCGCCGGGCTGATTGCACCGAGCGCGCCGTACAGGAGCATGAATGCGACCGGTGTGAACGTGAGGAGCTGCGCGAGGGCCACGCCGGGCAATCCGTAAATCCACCGCGAACGCGAGATGCCGAACAGCGCGGACAACCACCCGGTCACGAGACCTGTGCGCCCGAACAGCACAACGAGCGCGAGCGCGATGACGAACGGCGGCGTGATAATCGGCAGGATCGACATCAGCTTGAGCAGGCCTGCGTAGCGCTTGCCGCCACGCTGCACGATGAGCGCGAGCATCAGTCCGAGGAGCGTCGACACGACACCGACCACGGTTGCGAGAAGCGCCGAATTGATCGCGACGCCGCACCGAGTTCCTGCACCCAGGCAGCCGAAGCCCCAGATGTCCGCGGTGAGCAAGCGGTCGGCGACGAGTTGCGGTGCGAAGTGACCGCGCGCATCGAGCACGGCCGCAACGAGCGCGCTGCCTACCGGATAGAAGATGAAGACGAGCAGCAGCGTGGCGATCGTGACGACAACGGTCGCGATCGTCACGTTGCCGCTGAATACGCCGAGCCGCGCGAGCGCGCGCGCAAAGCACAGCGTGAACGCGATCAGTGCAAGGGCCGCGCCGATGCCGAACGGTGGTCCATTACCGCCGGCAACGAAGCCCTGAAGCAGACCCCACGCAAGTCCGAACCCCGCGGCAAGCGCCGTGACGTTGGCCATACCGAGCCACCCGAAAATCAGCGTGGTAACCGCCGCCAGGAACAGTGGGCCGAGCGCAAGCGCCGCTGCGTAATGAGGCCATCTGGCACCCGACGTCGCAAGTGCGAGCGCCGAGGCGCCGCCGCTTGCCGCCCACGGGACGACGGCAAGCGCGATGACAGCTACCGCCGCAATGAGCGCGGTTGGACGATCACGGAATCCGGCGGCGCCGTCCGGAACCGGCAGCGCCGCGGCTGGCGTGGACAATCAGCCGTCCTACTTCGGGAGCGCGTAGACCTCCTTGTCCCACTTGGTGAGCAGCCGCGTCCGCTCCGCCGAGGAGCCGTACTTGGCGAAATCGTAATTGATGAGCTTGATCTCGGAAAACTTCGGCGCCTGCGGCGGCGGCGTCACGTTCTTGTTCGACGGCACCTGGTAGCTGACTTTCGCCTGCGCACCGATCGCCTGCGCTTCGGGAGTGAGCGCCCAGTCGTACCACTTCTTGGCATTCTCCATGTTCTTCGCGCCCTTGATGATGCTCATGCTGCCAATTTCGTAACCGGTTCCTTCGCACGGCGAGACGATCGTCACCTGCGCGCCGCCGACGGCTTGCACGACGGCGTCGTGCTGGAACGTGATGCCGACGAGGCTTTCCCCGGTTGCTGCCGCGCGTGCCGGCGCGGCGCCCGACTTCGTGTACTGGTTGACGTTCTTGTGCAGCGCTTTCAGGTAATCGAACGCCTTGTCCTCGCCCATCAGCTGAACGAGCGTCGCTAGCATCGTGTACGAGGTTCCGGATGAATTGGGGTTGGCGACCTGGATCTCGTCCTTGAACTCCGGCTTTATCAGATCGGCCCAGCACTTGGGCGGCGCGATGTTCTTCTTCTTGAGCTGCTCGGTGTTGTAGCTGTAGCCGAGCGCACCGGCATACACGCCCACCGTACGGAATTTGGACTGCTCCGCCTGGCGCACGGCCCAGTCCTGCAGATCGGCGAGCTTCGGCGATTTGTATGGTTCCGTCAGCCCTTCTTCGGCCGCCTGCAGATGTGGGTCGCCAGTGCCGCCCCACCAGATGTCCCCGCGGGGATTGGCAGCTTCGGCCTTGATCTGCGCATAGAACTCGCCGGAGCTCTTGCGCGTCATCAGCACCTTGATACCGGTCGCCTTCTCGAACGCCGCGACCATCGGGCGACACCATTCCTCCTGAACGGTGCAATAGACGACCACCTCGCCCTGCGCGGCCGCGGCGAACGGAATCGCGAACAGCAATGCCGACACGATGCCGCGCAGCAACGTTGACATCCGCATCATCTCCTCCTGAGTCATACGTGTGAAGCTCGCGGGGAATTCCCGCGCCCGGCGGCGAGTGTAGCGCAATCGGCGCCCGCCGATGCGAGCGCAGCGGCACCGCTATGGAGGCGTTTCGCCTTATGAAAGGCCGAGAAATACCCGCATCCGCGAGAGTTCCTGTTCGAGCGCGCGCGCGAACCCGCGTTCGCGCGGCGCCCGTCCAATGACATACCCGATATCGCTCGCGAGCCGGCCCCCGTGGACGCTCAAATTGGCCCAGCCGATCACCCGGTCGCGCCAAAGCAGCGGAAGCGCGTAGTAGCCCAGCTTGCGCTTCTCGATCGGTGTGTATGCTTCGAATCGATATGACCAGTCGAAGAGCCGCGCAAAGCGCGCCCTGTCCCACACGATGGGATCGAACGGTGCAAGGAGCCGCACCGATTCCTCGGGTTCCGGCGAAAACGCGGCGCGTTCTTCGTCCGCGGGCCAGTACCAGTCGACGCCGTCGACGCGCGTATGGGCGAGGCGCCTTCGCGCACGACCGAGCGCCGCGTCGATACCGGCGCGCAACTGCGGCGCACCGTAGCGCAGTCGCCTGATCAAGGGTGCGAGGCTCGGTGCCGGCAATGGCGCGTACTTGCGCACGACGATGTCGACCAGCGCATCCAGCCGGGCGCGACGCGACGCCGCGTCGGACGGCGCGACGCTCGGCTCCCGCACCGCGTAGAGACGTATGCCGTTGTCCCGCCGTGCCACTCGGAGCAATCCTCGGTAATGCATTGCATCGAGCAGATGCGTTGTCGCGTTGGACGAGCCGCCCCAGTAGTTTCGCACCGCCCCATGCGCGAAATGCAAGTCGACATCACGCGGATGGGCAACGCCGCGCTCGCTAATGAATTCGAGCAGCGCGGATGCCCGCCGCTGCGCGACGATGCTCCAGCGTGTCCGGGGAACCCGCGGGTGCATGAGCGCATGGCTCACGCGCGGCAGGAACCCGTAGTTGATGAACGCATCCTCCTCGATCTCGAGATCGGGGTAGTGCCGCTCGAGATCGCCGGCGCGATAACCGGCAACGCGATGGCGCAGCGTCAGGTCCTGTGCACGAGCCGGCGCACGAATAGGATCAGCCTGCACGAAGCCAAGCATATCGACGGCGTGCGCGAGCGTCGTGGGAGCGAAGAGACTGCGCGCCACGGCAAAGCGACGCACTTGACGAAGATCTTTCACGCTGTCCATCCGCCGACGGCGATTGTCGCTTTAGCCGACAGGCATCGAAAATCGAGTACGCCGGATCGGTACACTACCTGCCGTCACGATTGTAGGGTAATGAAAAGGGGCAGCGCACCGTGCTCTACGACCTCGCACGCCACGAGCCGCTATCGAACTTCGCGTGGGACGAATCGCGTGCACGCGAGACGATCGAGCGGATCGTCCGCGATACGCACGCGCGCTTTTCTGCGGATCGTGGATGGCCGCTGCATCCCCGCGACGCGGAAGCGGGCGATAAAAGCCCTGCGACGCCGCTCTACCACGGCGCCTGCGGCGTGATCTGGGCCCTCGATTACCTGTGGCGGTGCGGCGCCTGCTCGCTTCACGCGGATTACACGCCGTATCTTGCCGCGCTGCGCGAACGCAACATGCGCTGGCTCACTTCCTTCGAGAGCGACGCAATGTCGCCGTCCTACCTGATGGGGGAGACCGGCTTTGCACTGCTCGACCACGCCTTAAGGCCTTCGCCCGCGGTCGCCGAGCGCCTCGCGCAGCTGATCGACTCGAACCTCGACAATCCGACCCGCGAACTGATGTGGGCGCGCCCGGCACAATGCTGGCCGCGCTCTTCTTCACAGGGAGAACGAGGAAGCGCGATGGGCCCTCGCTCTTTCGACGCACGGCGCGGAAACTC
>JBKPOL010000158.1:0-3165 GCA_046733075.1 Pseudomonadota bacterium
TCAGGCAGCGCGCCCGGGAGCGCCTCACAGCGCTAGCGCCAGCGAAAGAGGATGTGTTTCCCTGCGACGCCGGACGGTTCGTCGTCGTGCACTCGGATGCGCAATCCTGCGTGATCGCGCTGCAGGGCATGATCCCGCTGCAGGGCATGATCCCGCTGCAGGGCACGATCACGCACGACACCGCGCTCAAGTTCGACAAGGTCGTCGAAAAGACGAAGCAACTCGGGTGCAATGCGCCGTGGCTCCTGCTGGAATCGCCCGGTGGCGACCTCATCGAAAGCCTCGCACCCGGCAAGGACGCGCATTTCAGTCACTTCAGGACCGTCACGCGATACAGCAACGGCGTTCGCGAGATGAAGCGGTACGTCAACTGGGTGATGCTGGAGCGGGCGGACAAGTTGATGGCGCTCATCATGGCGACGTCCTGCGATGCGATCGAATGGACGGCCGGGCAGCGCGCCATCGACCTTGGCATCGCGACAGGTCTCATCACGGAGGGCGTCGACATCTTCGAAGCGAAGTCAAGCCGCACAGAGACCCGTCATTCGTTCCCCACCAAACCGTGAGCATGCGCTCGCCGGGATGGCCGACCGCTGTCGAAGCACGCGATCGACCACACGCGAATCGCGCCCTCCACGGCTTGGGCCTTCGACCGCGGCGTCATCGCTTGACGATGACCGTCTCCAGGTATTCGCCCGGGATGACAAGCGTCCCCTCGCCGCGCGCGCGGTTGCTGTGCGACAGGAGCTCGATCAGCGCGACATGCAATTCCGATTGGCGTTGCGGTGGCAGCGCTGCGAACGCTTTGTGCGTCGGTCCATAGTACGAACGAAAGATCTCGATGAAATGCTCTGCGGACCGGTACCTGAAGACGAAATCGCGTCGCTCCGAGCGGATGCGCGTTGCAGATGCACCGAACCATTCGTCGAGCGCCTTGTCGGTTCCCCACCGCATCGGCGAGGCGACACCGGCCGGCGGCGGCACGAAGGTCGTCATGAGGCGGAAGAAGTCACCGAGAAAGCCTTCGGGCGTCCACGATGCAAGTCCGATACGGCCTCCCGCACGCGTAACGCGCAGGAGCTCGCTCGCCGCGCGCGATTGGTCGGGCGCGAACATGACGCCATAAGTCGAGAGCACGACATCGTACGATCCGTCGTCGTAGGGCAACGCTTCGGCATCGGCGACCTCGAATGCGACATTCAAGCGCTCGGCTGCCGCACGCGCTTTGCCCTGCTCGAGCAGATGCGGCACGTAGTCGGTGGAAGTCACGTCCGCGAACCGACGCGCCGCGGCGAGCGTCGCATTTCCATTGCCCGCGGCGACATCGAGCACGCGGTCCCCCGCGCGCAGGTCAACGGCTTCGCACAGGGATTCGCCGACGATTTGCAGCGTCGTGCCGATGATGCCGAAATCACCCGACGCCCAAGTGGCTTGTTGCCGGGATTTGATGGCCGCGTAGTCCGGTGCGACGGACGGTGCGGCAACTTGCGCGACTGCTTCCATGAGATCCTCCGAACGCGAAATGGATGTGTGACGAGAGATTGGAGATTGGCCGACGCTTCGAATTCTTCCGCAGTGCCGTCCTTGGCGATTCACCGCGCGTCGTCAAACCTTGCTCGCGCATCCGCCGTTGAGAACGTCGTTTGCACAGGCGCCGTTTCGCCTGCACCATTGCCTGATTGGATCTCCCGCTCAAGGATTCTCCGCATAACCTGTGTGGAACTGACCGCGACTGTGCAACGTCGATGAGTGCAGACACCCTTTCCGAGCTGCTGCGCGCCGTGCGCCTGCGGGGTGCGATCTTCTATTACGTCGACGGCATCTCGCCGTGGGTCGCCGAAGCACCCGCGGCACGCGAAATCGCGGCGGCAATCCTGCCGGGCGCGGAGCACATGATCGAGTATCACGTCGTCACCGAGGGCCGCTGTTTCGGCGCGCTCGCTGGCGGCGAGTCGGTGGAGCTGCACGAGGGCGACGTCATCATGTTTCCCCAGGGCGACGCGCACGTGATTTCGAGTGCGCCGGGAATGCGCGTGGCAAAGGTCGACAAGGCCTTCTTCTTCTCGCCGAAGCCGGCGCAGCTTCCCTACGTATTGCTGCAACGAGGCGAGCGAACCCTGGCGGCGCCAATAGGCGATCGATCGCGTAAGCCATCATCGTCAGACGATGTGCGAGGCCGCCCCAATTCTGCGCGGGCGGCTTCGGCAATCGACGGCGAGCCCTCGGCGGCGGTCCAGCATGCTGACCAGATGACGGCTCGGCTCGATGGCGGGGGCACCGAGCACGCGACGGTCGTCTGCGGCTTCCTAGGCTGCGATGCGCGACCGTTCAATCCGCTCCTGGCCGCACTGCCACGCATGCTGCACATGCCGGGGGCCGCTGCGAAAGGCGGCTGGCTCGGTCATTTCATTCGCGTGGCCGTCGAGGAGGCGAATCTCAAACGGCCCGGCGGCGAAGCGGTGCTCGAGCGACTGTCGGAGATGATGTTCGTCGACGTCGTCCGGCGCTATCTCGAGGACCTGCCGGCCAACCAGACCGGGTGGCTCGCGGGCCTGCGCGACCGCTTCGTCGGGCGGGCCCTTAGTCTGCTGCACGAGCGTCCGTCGCATAGCTGGACGATCGATGAGCTGGGCGATGCCGTCGGCCTTTCGCGCTCCGCGCTGCATGAGCGCTTCGGGGAGCTGGTGGGGCAGCCGCCGATGCAGTATCTGGCGCAGTGGCGGATGCAGGTGGCATCGCGACTGCTGCTCGAATCGACGATGAACGTCGCATCGATCGCGCTCGAGACGGGCTACGAATCGGAAGCGGCGTTCAGCCGCGCTTTCAAGCGTCTAGTCGGCGTGCCGCCCGCGACCTGGCGTCGAGAGCGGATGTCGCGTGCGGGATCAAGCATTCGTGGCGCCGCGCTTTCGACGCCGGCATCACCCGGTTGAGCGACACACACGCTCATCCTCCGTCCGGTGTCGAGGCCACGATCGCGCGGTTCAGCGCCACGCACGCTCATCACCGTTCCGGTGTCGAGGACGCACTCGCCCAGTTCGGGGCCACGCACGCTCATCATCCTTCGCACCGCGGACGCGCGAGCAAGATTCCCGGTCGGCAGGACATGGCCTCCACGCCAACCAGCGGGCACATTCTCGTCTCATCCGAGGAATGGACGATGGC
>JBKPOL010000159.1:0-3220 GCA_046733075.1 Pseudomonadota bacterium
GGCGCGGCAACGTTTGCGCCCGACGGCCTGTACTTTCGCGGGGCCTTGTACGATGAGGGCTTCCGGCTGCCGTCGACGGTTCGCGAGTTGCCGGCGTTCATCATCTGATGGTCTGGTCGTTCGAATCGAAGCGAGATCAACGTGTCGACTCCGCACGGGCGTGACCGAACGCGCATCAAGATCTGCGGCATCACCCGCGTCTATGACGGCCACGCGGCCGTCGACGCGGGCGCCGATGCGATTGGACTCGTGTTCTGGCGCGGCACGCCGCGCGTCGTGACGATCGCGCAGGCGCGTGCGATCGTCGACGCGCTTCCGCCGTACATCGCCGTCGTGGGGCTGTTCGTCGATGCGGAACCCGCGGCGGTCCGCGAAGTGCTCGCCAATGTGCCGCTGGATCTGCTGCAGTTCCACGGTAGCGAGCCCGCGGCGCTCTGTCGCGCATTTGGTCGCCGATACGTGAAGGCCATCCCCGTGAAGGACGATGTCGATTTGCTAGAATCGGTGTCGCCATACGACGACGCCGCGGGCCTGCTGTTCGACGCATTCCGCGAAGGGGACCTTCCGGGCGGTACGGGTCGCGCGTTCGATTGGGGACGATTGACGAGCGACGTGCGCATGCACTTGTCGCGGCCGTTGATTCTGTCCGGCGGGCTCACTGCCGACAATGTCGGTCGCGCGATTTCCGACGTGCGGCCGTGGGCGGTCGATGTCTCGTCCGGTGTCGAGGAACGCGATGCGAGCGGCGCCCCGCGCCGGGGCATCAAGGATCCGGAGCGCATCCGCGCATTCGTGCAAGGAGTTCGCAGTGCAGATGGCCGAACTTTCGCGGTTGCGTGACCTGCCCGACGAGCGCGGGCATTTCGGCCCGTACGGCGGTATCTTCGTCGCCGAGACGCTGATGAGCGCGCTCGACGAGTTGAAGACGCACTACGCGCGTTATCGCAATGATCCGGACTTCGTCGCCGAGTTTGAGCGCGAGTTGAAGCACTACGTCGGACGGCCGTCGCCTGTCTATCACGCCGAGCGCTGGTCACGCGAACTCGGTGGCGCGCAGATCTTCCTTAAGCGCGAGGACCTGAATCACACCGGCGCGCACAAGATCAACAACTGCATCGGCCAGGCGCTGCTCGCGAAGCGGCTCGGCAAGCGGCGCATCATCGCCGAGACGGGTGCCGGTCAGCACGGCGTTGCGACCGCCACCGTCGCCGCGCGCTTCGGCATGGAATGCATCGTCTACATGGGTTCGGCGGACGTGCGGCGCCAGGCGCAGAACGTGTACCGGATGAACCTGCTTGGCGCCACCGTCGTTCCCGTGGAATCGGGATCGAAGACGCTGAAGGACGCGCTGAACGAGGCGATGCGCGATTGGGTGACGAACGTCGACACCACGTTCTACATTATCGGCACCGTGGCCGGTCCCCATCCGTATCCGATGCTCGTGCGGGACTTCCAGAGCGTCATTGGGCGCGAATGCCTGACGCAGATGCCCGAAGCCGCGGGCCGTCAGCCGGATGTCATCATCGCGTCCGTTGGTGGGGGAAGCAACGCCATGGGCATCTTTCACGCATATGTGCCCGATCTGGACGTCAAGCTCGTCGGCGTGGAAGCGGCGGGCGAGGGCATCGAGACCGGGCGGCATGCTGCATCGCTTGGCGCGGGACGGCCCGGCGTGCTGCATGGCAACCGGACGTATCTGCTGCAGGATGCAAACGGCCAAATCGTCGAGACGCATTCGGTGTCAGCGGGTCTCGACTATCCCGGCGTCGGTCCTGAGCACGCGTGGCTCAAGGATACGGGGCGCGCGGAATACGTGTCGATCACCGACGATGAGGCGCTCGCGGCGTTCCATGCGTGCTGCAGGATCGAAGGGATCATTCCCGCCCTCGAGTCCGCGCACGCGCTCGCATACGCGACGAAGCTCGCGCCGACGCTTTCGCGCGAGCGCATCCTGCTCGTCAATCTTTCGGGACGCGGTGACAAGGACATGGCGACGGTAGCGGAGCGAGCGCACGGGAAAACAGCGTGATGCGCGGGCGATGAACCGCATCGACGCCGCGTTCGAGCGCCAGCGCGCCGCAGGCCGCACGGTCCTGATTCCCTACGTGACGGCCGGCGATCCCTCCCTTGCCGTCACGGGTGCCATCATGGATGCCGTCGTCGATGCCGGCGCCGACGTCATCGAGCTAGGCGTGCCGTTCTCGGACCCGATGGCGGATGGGCCGGTGGTCCAGCGCGCATCCGAGCGCGCACTCGCGCAGCATGTCGGCCTCGTCGACGTCCTCGAGGTCGCAAGCGCGTTCCGGCGACGCAACGCGATGACGCCCGTCGTCCTCATGGGATACGCGAATCCGATCGAAGCGATGGGCACTGCGGCATTCGTCGACCACGCGCGCGAAGCGGGCGTCGATGGCGTCATCGTCGTCGACTATCCGCCGGAGGAAGCGGGCGAATTCGCCGCGCTGCTCCGCGCGCGGGACATCGCCCCGATCTTCCTGATCGCGCCCACGACGCCCGCGTCGCGGATCGCACGCATCGCGGCCATGGCCGCCGGCTACGTCTACTACGTCTCCCTGAAGGGCGTCACGGGCGCGGGTCACCTCGACACGCGCGATGTGGCACGGAAGCTCGACGAGATTCGCAAGCACTTATCGCTGCCCGTCGGTGTCGGCTTCGGGATCCGTGACGCGGAGAGTGCCCGTGCAATCGCCGCGCACGCGGACGCGATCGTGATCGGCAGCCGAATCATTGCGGAGATCGAAAGCGGTGTAGCGTCGGAAGCTGCGAGTCGCGCCGCGGCGTTCGTGAGGACGATTCGGCGCGCGCTCGATACGCGCACCGCGGAGGTCGCCGCATGAGCGCGGTTCCTTCGCGCGCGAGCGCGGCCAGGTTGGAAACGGGCGTGGGGGCACGATGAGCTGGCTGCAGAAGCTCCTGCCGCCGCGCATCAAGAGCACGCCCGGTGTGCGCAAGACGCCGGTGCCCGAAGGTCTGTGGGTCAAGTGCCCGTCCTGCGAATCGACGCTGTATCGAACGGACCTCGAGAAGAACCTGCTGGTCTGTCCCAAGTGCAGCTACCACGACCGCGTCTCGTCGCGAGAGCGCATCGAGCAACTGCTGGACGCCGAAGGTCGCTTCGAGATCGGCCTCGAAGTCATGCCGATCGACAGCCTGAAGTTCAAGGACACCAGGCGTTATCCGGAGCGCCTCGAGGTCGCAC
>JBKPOL010000160.1:0-3736 GCA_046733075.1 Pseudomonadota bacterium
GTCAGCGTCTCGGCCAGCGAATTCTTGAAGGTGGCGTCGATGGCCTGCGACACCGCCGCCGCATCCTCGGGGTCTCGCAACTGCTCGATGAACACCCCGGTCTGGTCGCCGCGGCGCGGATACTGGCGCTTGATGGCCTCGTTCAGATAATCGAAGTGCAGGAAGAACGTCGACGTGTCCGTTCCGTCCTCCGCGCCGTCGTAGATACCGCGCAGATTGAACGTCCAGGTGCCGGGATAGATGGTGCCGCGAAGGGGAATTTGGTCGCCGACTTTCCAGCCGAATTTCTCCGCGAGCTTGCGCCCGGCGACTGCGCCGACCCGATCGGCCTGGAACGCCTTTCGCTGTTCGTCGGTCAGCACGAACTCCGGATACAAGTCGAGGTAGCTCGGACTGATCGCGAATTGCGCGAAGAAATTGCGCTCGTTGATATAGACGCCGCCGAACCAGTTTGCCCAGGCCACGGACGCAACGCCGGGCACCTGGCGAATCTTCTGCGCGTAATTGAGCGGCAGCGAGAATACGAGCGATACGGAGCTTCGCGTCACGAGGCGCGCCGACGAGCTGGCGTTGGCGCCGGCGTACCACGCGTCGACGATCGTGCGCAGCAGGCCGAATGCGGTGATCGCGACGATGATGCCGACGATCGTCAGCGTCGTTCGCAGCTTGTGGCGAAACGCATTGCGCAGGACGAGGAGCGGAACGAACATCGGTCACGAGCCCCGCCGTCAGTCGACGAGCACGCCCTTTTCGAGATGAATCAGCCGGTGCGCTTTCTCCGCGGCCTTCGGGTCGTGCGTCACCATGATGATCGTCTTGTCGATCTCGTCGTTCAGCCGTTCGAGCAGGCCGAGGATTTCCTCAGCGGTGGTTCGATCGAGATCACCGGTGGGCTCGTCAGCGACGATCAGCGCCGGATCGGTGATGAGGGCACGCGCGATGGCGACTCGCTGCTGCTGACCGCCGGAAAGCTCGTTCGGCAGATGGGTTGCGCGGTCGGACAGTCCGACGAGCGCGAGCGCTGTCTCGACGCGCTTTCGCCGCTCGCCGCGGGAGAGCGACGTGAGCTGCAGCGGCAGCTCGACGTTGCCGAATGCCGTGAGCACGGGCATCAGGTTGTAGAACTGGAAGATGAAGCCGACGTTGGTCGCGCGCCACAGAGCGAGGTCCGCATCCGAGAGCTTCGCGATGTCGACGCCACCGACGCGAATCTCGCCTGAAGAGGGCTTGTCGATGCCGGCGATCAGGTTCAGCAACGTCGATTTGCCCGAGCCGGACGGACCCATCAGCGCAACGAAGTCGCCCACGGCGACGTCGAGGTCGATGTCGACCAGCACGGGAATGACCTGGTCGCCGCGCACGTAATACTTCGACAGATTGCGGATCGACACGAGCGCCGTTGCTTGCGTGACGTCCACCGGAGCTGCTGTCGCAACCGCACGGTTCGCGGTCGCTCTCGACGCGGCCGTCATTTTGCCGCCGTCTTGACCAGCGCTCCGTTCGCAAGCGAAGCCGGGGGCTTCAGAACCACCTTGTCGCCCGACTTGAGGTCGCCCGCGATTGCCGTCATGTCGCCGACCTTGGCGCCCAGAGTGACGGGGACGACGGTTGCGCGGCCATCGCGCACCGCCAGCACCACCGCTCGGCCGTCGCGCTCCACGATTGCATCACGATTGACGGCAAGGAGGGGCTTCTGCTCGGCGGGCGTCACTTCCTGCGACAGTAAGCTTACTTTCGCGCTCATCTCGGGCAGCACGCGCGGATCGATGTCGTCGAAACTGACCTTCGTCATGACGGTCGCCTTCGCGCGGTCGACCGTGGGAACCATCCGGCTGATGTGACCGCGAAAGCGCGTGTCGGGCAGCGCATCCAGCACGATTTCCGCAGGCTGACCGACGTGCACCTTGGCAAGACTCGCCTCCGACACGTCCGCTTCGACTTCAAGCGTGCTCATGTCCGCCATGCTGACGACCGCGCCTTTCGAGTCGGTCGCGCTCGAGAACGGCGTCACGAGGTCTCCCACGTTCGCGCTCTTCGAGAGAATCACGCCGTCGAAGGGCGCGCGGATCTCCGTATAGTCGACCGCAACCTGCGCATTGCGCGAATTCGCGATCGCCGCGTTGAGGTTGGCTTGCGCGCTCGCGACAAGCGCCGCTGCGCGATCGAGCCGGGCCTTGGCCGTGTCGAGGGCCGAGCGCGAGATGAAATTCTTCTCGACCAGTTCCTGATTTCGCCGGAATTCGACCTGCGCATTCTGCCGCTCGACTTCCGCCTGCTGCACGTTGGCCCGGGCCGCGCGGACGCCGGCCTCGGCGCTCTGCGCCTGGGCCACGACGTCGCGGTTATCGATGCGGGCGATGACGTCGCCTTCCTTCACACGCGAGCCCTCGGCGACGCCCAGCCACTCGAGCCGGCCTGTCGCCTTCGACGATATGGCGGCCTTGCGCTGCGCAACCACGTACCCGGTCGCGTTCAGCACGACGTATTGCTGCGACGGATATGTCGTGACGATCGGCGTCGTCTGGACCGTTTCCACCCGCGGCTGCAACGCGTACCAGGCGCCGCCCGCGAGCAGCGCGACCGCGAACACGGCGAGCACGATCCATCGACGTGGCCGCCGTTGGCGTAGGGGTGCAATGCCGCGATCGATGCGGAGCTTGGCGAGGTCGGGTGTCGGTGCGTTCACGGACGCGCAAAACGAATGCCGGCCATGACGGCCGGCACCTGGATTCTACCGGACGCGCCCTGCCGCCACGGTCTTGGCCAGGGAAAGACAACGGGGAAAGCACCCGGTGACTGAGCGAGGTGGGTACCCCGCTGGTCGCGCAGCGTGACCACGCACTCGCTATGCGCTCGTGCCGTTCTCGGGCACCGGCAAAAGCGCGGCCGTCGCTATCCGACGCGCTTCGGGGAATCCTCCGGAAACATGTAGATCGTCCGGTTGAGGTAGCGCGTCACTTCGTCGACTTCCTCGTTCGTCCATTGCAGGCCCGTGTTTGCCTGCCAGCGACGCACCTGGGCCGCGAGGCTCGCCCAATCCGTCGCCAGCTTGCGCTCACGCCAGTGAATCTGTTTGCTGTGACAGCCGATGCAGTGCGTTTCGTAGAGCAGCCCGCCGCCGGAGACTGCCGGTTCGGGCCGCGACTGAGCGAACGCCGGCGTCGCGAACGCGAGGCACGCTGACGCGAGCGCCATGATGCGTTTGATTGACTGCACGCGCCGTCTGGTCGAGGGAATGTGCCGGACGGGCGGGTCGATCAACGGAAAATCTTTAAGGCGCGTTAACGCCATGCGCGCGAACGGGAACGAGTGCGCTGCAGGCGGCAATCGTCAACACGCCCTAGTTCCCTTCGACGCGCGGAACCGTATCGACGGCGTTGGACGAAGGCACAGGCGGACGGACAGCAGTAGCTACGCTTCCTCCTGTCCGCCTCAAGGATATCCAGACGACCGACCAATAGAGGACCAGCGCGATTAGCGGCAGCAATGCGGGCCGCGCCCGATAACCTGTGAAGGACGCGATGAGCCCGCCGAGGCGACCCGAGTCGTCCAGGATGCGCGACGTATCCCATAGCGGATCGACGATGGCCGGCAGCATGTCCAGTGCGATCAGCTTTTCGATGCCGGACACGAGCAGCGCGCCGGCGAGCAGCAGCAACAGCGACTCACTCACGCGGAAGAACACGCGCCACGACAGGATGCGGGAGCCCTGCTGGAGCGCCCAGAACGTCACGAA
>JBKPOL010000161.1:0-6867 GCA_046733075.1 Pseudomonadota bacterium
CGACACGCTCATCGAGAACAACGTCGTCGGCACGCGAACCGTCATGGAAAGAGCGCTTGCGGCCGGCGTAGAGCGCATCGTTTACACGAGCAGCGTTGCAACGCTCGCCCTGCGGTCACATGGCGAGCCTGCCGACGAGACAAGGCGGATTGCGGCGCAAGACGCCGTCGGCGCATACAAACGCAGCAAGGTGCTGGCCGAGCGCGAAGTCGAAACGATGATCGCGCATAACCGATTGCCGGCGATCATCGTGCATCCATCGACGCCGATCGGGCCGAGGGACATCCGCCCGACCCCTACCGGTCGCATCATCGTCGAGGCGGCATTGGGCCGCATGCCCGCGTTCGTCGACACCGGCCTCAACCTCGTTCACGTCGACGATGTCGCGCACGGGCACGTCGCGGCGCTGCAACGCGGCGAGATCGGAGCACGTTACATCCTGGGTGGCGAGAATGTGTCACTGGCCGACATGCTCCGCGAGATTGCGCGCGTAACCGGCAGGCGAGCGCCACCGATCAAGCTACCGCGCCGGTTGCTCTATCCCGCCGCGCTCGTTACCGAAGCGATGGCAACCTTGACCGGGCGGGAACCTTTCCTGACGCGGGACGGATTGCGCATGGCCCGCGATCCGATGTACTTCACGAGCGCCAGGGCCGAGCGCGATCTGGGTTATCGTGCGCGCAGGTACACGGAAGGAGTACGCGACGCCATCGATTGGTTCGCGCACATGGGATACCTTCGATGATGGCGGTTGTTCTCGGCGTTCTTGCCTGCCTCGTCTGGGCTTACCTGCTTCTATTTCGCGGCGGCTTCTGGCGCGCAGCACCCCGAGACGACGAAGAGGCGATTGCGGCCAATGGCGACTGGCCGGAGGTCGTGGCGATCGTTCCCGCGCGCGACGAGGCCGCCCACATCGGCGAGTCGGTCACGTCTCTGCTCAAGCAGCGCTACAACGGCGAGTTCTCGGTGATCGTCGTCGACGACGGAAGCACGGATGGAACTGCGGAATGTGCACGTGCGGCGGGGATGCGCGATGCTGCGCGTCGACTCACGGTAATCGCTGCTACCCGGACACCGCAAGGCTGGACCGGGAAGCTGTGGGCGCTGCACTGCGGGATCGACCATGCGCAGTCGCGTGCCATCGTTCCTGAATACCTGCTGCTGACGGATGCGGACATCGTTCACGACATCGACAGCGTGAGCCGCCTCGTCGGGTGCGCGCGTTCCCACGGCCTTGCATTGACGTCGCTCATGGCAAAACTTCGCTGTGAAAGCGCCGTCGAGCGCTTCTTCGTCCCGGCATTCATCTTCTTCTTCCAGATGCTCTATCCATTCGCGTGGGTGAACCGTGCCGACCGGCGAACCGCTGCCGCCGCGGGCGGCTGCATGCTCGTGCATCGCATCACGCTTCTGCGCGCAGGCGGCGTCGCGGCAGTGCGCGGCGAGTTGATCGACGATTGCGCGCTCGCTCGACGGCTGAAGGAGCAGGCACCCATTTCGCTTGCATTGACGGAACGGGTAAGGAGCGAGCGACGTTATCATTCGGTCACGGACATCCGCCGGATGATCGGGCGCAGCGCATACGCCCAGCTGCGCTTCTCGCCGCTGCTGCTCCTGCTGACTACAATAGGGATGCTCGTGACGTACATTGCGCCGCCAGCGCTCGCAATCTTCAGCCACGGCATTTCTCGGCTGCTGGGTGCCGCCACCTGGATCCTGATGGCGCTTGCCTTTCAGCCGACGCTGCGGTTCCATCGCGTCTCGCCGCTGTGGGGCCTTGCTTTACCGGCGATCGCATTCGCCTACCTGATCTTCACGCTCGAATCGGCGTACCAGTCTGCGAGCGGACGCGCCGGCTTGTGGAAGGGCCGCGTCTACCCCGCGCAGAACATGCGCCGTTAACATCGATGGCTCGTGCCGCTTCCTTCCTGGTCCGTGCACACTCGACGTACCCTTTTCGCAAGCGCGGCCGATCGGGCCACGTCGCCGAGAGTCGGCAAGTTAACGCATCCGCGCAATGAACAAGACGGCGCCCGCCGCATGCTGATGAACGCGCCCTCGCGATCGGCCGGTCCCCTCGCCGCCTCGGCGCCTGCGCCCGCCGACACGAGCCTCGACGATCGCATCGACCTCGCCGTCGACGCATTGCTCGCTGCGCAGCAACCCGACGGACATTGGGTCTTCGAGCTCGAGGCCGATGCAACCATCCCCGCGGAATACGTGCTGCTGCAGCACTTCCTGGGCGAGCGTGATGCGGCGCTCGAATCCAGGATCGCCGTATACCTGCGGCGCACCCGTACCGCGCAGGGTGGGTGGCCGCTCTTTCCGGAGGGCTCGTTCAACGTCAGCGCGAGCGTCAAGGCCTATCTGGCGCTCAAGATGATTGGGGATGCGACCGACACCGAACACATGCGTGAAGCACGCTCGGCGATCCTCGCTCACGGAGGTGTCGGCGCGACCAACGTATTCACGCGCACCCTGCTTGCGTTGTTCGGCATCGTGCCGTGGTCAGCGGTACCAATGATGCCCGTCGAGATCGTGCTGTTGCCAAAATGGTCGCCATTCCACCTGTCGCGCGTTTCGTATTGGAGCCGCACGGTGCTCGTGCCGCTGCTCGTGCTCGCGGCACTGCAGCCGCGCGCACGCAATCCGCGCGGAGTGACGGTGCCGGAGCTGTTCAGAGAACCACGTGGGCGGCTTCGTCCATGCGTGCGAGCGCCCCATCAGAGCCGCCTAAAATTCGCGGCGTTCGCGGCGCTCGACCGCGGGCTGAGAGTCTTCGATCGGTGCGTTTCTGCGCGCCTGCGGCAGCAGGCCATCGAATGCGCCGTCGCGTTCGTGGACGAGCGGCGAAACGGCGAGCACGGCCTTGGCGGCATCTTCCCCGCAATGGCGTACACGGTGATGATGTTCGATGCGCTCGGCTATGCGCGTGATGATCCACGCATGGTCGAAGCCCGCAGGGCAATCGACAAACTACTCGTGCAGCGTGCCGACGAAGCGTATTGCCAGCCTTGCGTATCACCGGTCTGGGACACGGTGCTGGCCTGCCATGCGCTGCTCGAAGTGGACAGCGAGCGCGCGGTGTCGCGCGCGCGGAAAGGCCTCGTGTGGCTGCGCCGGCGACAGATTCTCGATACCGCAGGTGATTGGTCCGGGCGACGACCGACGACGCCCCCCGGCGGCTGGTGCTTCCAATATGCGAACGCTCATTATCCGGATCTCGATGACACGGCCGCCGTCGTGCTGGCGCTCGATCGTTGCGCCCGAAATGCGAGCGCGCTCCGCGATGCCGACTGCGATCACGCGATCGCGCGTGCCCGCAGCTGGGTGCTCGGGATGCAGAGCCGCAACGGCGGCTGGGGTGCGTTCGACGCAGACAACACGAGCCGCTACCTGAACGAGATTCCATTCGCCGACCATGGTGCGCTGCTCGACCCGCCGACGGCCGATGTCACCGCGCGTTGCGTCGGCATGCTTGCGCAACTCGGCTATGCGGAAGACCGTGCCGCAATCGAGGCGGGGCTCGCGTTCCTGTCCCGTACGCAGGAGCACGACGGAAGCTGGTACGGCCGCTGGGGCATGAACTATATCTACGGCACCTGGTCGGTGTTGTGTGCCTTGAACATTGCGGGCCTCGACCTCCGCTCACCGCAGATCCGGCGCGCCGTCGATTGGCTCCTGTCGATACAAAACCGGGACGGCGGCTGGGGCGAGGCCGGCGAAAGCTACGAGCTTGGCCATCGTCGTCATGCGACGGCGCCGAGCACGGCCTCACAGACCGCCTGGGCGCTGCTCGCGTTAATGGTCGCAGGCGAAGTCCGTCACCCAAGCGTCGAGCGCGGCATCGATTATCTGCTGCGCACGCAGGACCCCGAAGGAGACTGGCGGGAGCACCGCTTCAACGCGACGGGATTTCCGCGCGTGTTCTACCTGCGCTACCACGGTTACCCGCAGTTCTTCCCGCTCTGGGCGCTCGCGCGCTTTCGCCATTTGCGCAAGGGCGACACGCGGCGAGTGAACTACGGGTTGTGACCGCGAGCGCACGCCGCCGCTTTGTCGTCGGCGTCGCCGGGTTCGCCATCGAAGCGCGGATCGCTCGTGGCAACGGCGTGCGCGTCGTGGCGGCCGGTGGCGCAGGGCAACTTGCCGACTTGCTTGCCGCCGAGATTCGCAACGGCGCGGCGGCGATCATCAGCTTCGGCATCGCGGGCGGACTGGTCGATGATCTTCGCCCGGGAACGTGCATCATCGGACGCCGCGTCATGGATCGCGGCGTCGACGTGCCGGCCGATGCACGCTGGATGCTTGCGCTCGCCGAGCGCGTGTCGTACGCGCGCGTTGCGGATGTCGCGGGCAGCGATCGCATCGTCGCCCTGCCATGCGACAAGCGCGAGTTGCACGCGAGCACCGGGGCATCCATCGTCGACACGGAGTCGCACGTCGTTGCGCGGGTCGCGCAGGAAAACAACCTTCCGTTCGCGGTGTTCAGGGTCGTATGCGATCCGGTCGGACGGCGAGTGCCCGCGGCCGCGCATGCGGCATTCGGCAGCGCCGGAGAGATTCGCGTAGGAGAGGTGCTGCAGTCGATGGCGCGGTCGCCCGCACAGATCGGCCCGCTCGCGCGCCTGGCGATGGACGCGGGCGTCGCCGTCGGTGCGCTCTTAAGCGCGCGCCGACGTCTTGGGGTTGGCCTTGGTTATCCGGATCTCGACGAGCTTCTGCTCGACGTGGCGTGAATAGGCATACGTCGCAGCGCGCTGCTTCGCAAGCGGAATCTCGGGTGCCAGCGGCCCCTCGGTATCGATGCCGCGGAGTTTCAGCGCCAGAGCCTTCCACGGTCGACGCACCGCATCGTCCACGGCCGTCGGCTCGTACCCGCTGTGCACCATGCAATCGGCGCATTTCTCGTAGTGGCCGGTGCCGTACGCGTCCCAATCGGTCTCGTCCATCAACTCGCGAAACGTGCGAGCGTAGCCTTCGCCGAGCAGGTAGCACGGCCGCTGCCAGCCGAATACATTGCGCGTCGGATTGCCCCAAGGCGTGCACTTGTACTGCTGATTGCCCGCCAGAAAATCGAGAAAAAGCGCGGACTGGCTGAACGACCAGGCACGCCCGCGGCCGCGGCGCAGGATCGCGCGAAACAGCGACTTGGTCTGGGTGCGCTGCAGGAAGTGCGCCTGGTCGGGCGCGCGCTCGTAGGCATAACCGGGCGATACGGTGATGCCGTCGATCCCCATCGCGACGACATCGTCGAAGAACCGCGCGACGTGTTCAGGGTCCGCATCATTGAAGAGCGTGCAATTGATGTTGACGCGGAACCCGCGCGCCTTGGCCGAGCGAATCGCCGCCGCCGCGCGCTCGTACACGCCCGACTGGCAGACAGACCGATCGTGCATCTCGCGGTCACCGTCCAGATGGACCGACCAGACGAAGTAGGGATTCGACTGGAAGCGCGCCAGGCGCTTCTCGAGCAGCAACGCATTGGTGCAGAGATACACGAACCGGCGACGCGCGACGATGCCGGCGACGATCCGCTCGATCTCCTTGTGTAGCAACGGCTCGCCACCGGCGATCGACACGACCGGCGCTCCGCACTCGTCCACGGCGTGCAGGCACTCCTCCACCGAGAGCCGCTGATCAAGGATCTCGTCGGGGTAATCGATCTTGCCGCATCCGGCGCACGCGAGGTTGCACCGGAACAACGGCTCGAGCATCAGCACGAGCGGATAGCGCCGCCGTCCGGCGAGTCGCTGTCGCATCACGTAGGCGCCGACATGCGCCATCTGTCGAAAGGGGATGGACATTTACGAGTCGACCACCGCCACCCGCGTGCCGCCCCGCCGCAGGAGCTCCGCGGGAAGCCGAAATTCGACATGCTCTTCGATGCCCGGCAGCACGGCGACGTCGGTCGCGCCGTGGCGGACGAGTGCTGCGATCACGTCCTGCACGAGAGCTTCAGGGGCGGATGCTCCGGCGGTAATCCCGATGATGTCGGCGCCGCGCAACCACTCGGCATCGAGCTCGCTCGCATCGGCGATCAGGTAGCTCGACTTGCCGGACTCTACGCCGATCTCGCGCAACCGATTGGAATTCGAGCTGTTCTTCGCTCCCACGATGAGGATCAGGTCCGCCACCCTTGCGAGCTCACGCACTGCGCTCTGGCGATTCTGCGTCGCATAGCAGATGTCGCCTACGTCGGGACCCACGATGTCCGTGAACCGCTTCTCGAGCGCCGTGATGACACCGCGTGTGTCGTCGACGCTGAGCGTCGTCTGCGTGACATACGCGACCGGCGTATCCGCGGGAAGGTCGATCGCGTCGACGTCCGCCGGCGTTTGCACGAGAATGACCGGACCCGGTATCTGCCCGAGCGTGCCCTCGACCTCGGGGTGCCCGGCGTGGCCGACGAGAACCACCGTGCGCCCCTGCCGGACATAGCGCTTCCCTTGCCCGTGCACCTTGGCGACGAGCGGGCATGTCGCATCGAGCACGTGCAGATCGCGCGCGTGGGCGTCCTGCTCGACCGCCTTGGCAACGCCGTGCGCGCTGAAGATCGTGATGGCGCCGGCCGGAACCTCGCTGAGGTGCTCGACGAAGCGCGCTCCCTTGGCGCGGAGGGCGTCGACGACATGGCGGTTATGCACGATCTCGTGCCGCACATAAACGGGCGGCCCGAACTGCGCAAGCGCCTGCTCGACGATGTCGATGGCGCGTATCACACCCGCACAGAATCCTCTTGGCTGCGCGAGAAGAACGCGCATGCGGCTTGCTCCTCGGGATATACCGGTTTCGCGAGCGCGCCGGCACGAACGTATGATCGCCCTTTTGCTCGAGACGGACAAGACCGACGTCCTTGAGGATCAG
>JBKPOL010000162.1:0-4224 GCA_046733075.1 Pseudomonadota bacterium
GCGTGACCCACCGCACGCGTGAGCTTGCTCTTCCATCGGCCCACGACACAGGCGACGATCGGCTTCGTGTATTCGGCGTCGAGCTCGTAGTAGCCGCCCGGCTCGACGTACATCACCGCGCCCTTCGAGCGCGCATCGTTCGCCAGCGCAAACGCCCACTCCGGCGCGGCGAAATGGATGTAGACGTCTTTGCCGCTCGAGATCAGCGTCGTCGTGCCCCAGCCGGCCATGCGCAGATAGGTCGCGATCGTCGTGGTGAAATTGCCGGAATTGGAGAAGATGGCGATCGAGCCTTTGCGCAACGCCTCCGCAGGACTGTCCCCGCCGAGCGCACCGCCGATGCGCACCTTGTTCCATGCATCGGCGACACCCAGGCTGTTGCCGCCAAAGATGTCGATGCCGTTCTGCTGCCCGAGCGCGCGAATCTCGCGCGAGTCGTGCACCGAGAGCTTCTCGGTGACGATGTAGATCTTCTTGAGGTCGGGATTGACGCGGATCAGCTCGGCGACGCCGTCGCGGGCAGCCGAGGGCGGCAGATAGATCACGCCGCAATTGAAGCGATGGCCCTCGTTCAGTCCTTCGAGCACGCTGTTGAAGACCGGAATATTGCCGATCGGTGTCTCGAGCAGCTGCCCGCGGCGCCCCGGCGACGTCCCGAACACCACGTTGCCACCCGAATACGCATGCCCGACGGGCGTCACTTCGCTCGACTCTCCGCCGAGAATGTTGAGCACGCACACGCGATCGTCGCGCGTCGCGACGTGCGCAAGTGAGCCGATGCCGACGTAGTATTTGAAATCCCCGACGCCCCGCTTGTACATGCCTGTCCTCCTGCTGCTGATTTGATTGCGCGTGACCGTTACAACGGCTTGGCCTGCGCCGCTTCGGTCGTCTTCCCCGCGGACACGTTGAGCATGGCGGCCACCCGCTCCCGGCCGCCCGCCTTCATCCAGGCATCCGCCGCCTGCGCGTAGTTGATCACTTCGCTCATGTCGGAGTCGAAACCGAACATGCGGTACGGCAATCCGACGGCGTCGAAGGTGTCGCGCATCGCGCCCATGCCGCGCACGAGATTCGGTCCCCCACGTCCGATCACGACGTAGAGCGGCGTCGCGCCGTGCTGGCTGAAATGTTCGCGCAGCGCATCCGCCATCGCGCGGAAGGTCTCGAAGATGTCCGTGTTGTTCGACTTTCCGCCGATGATGAACAGCACGTTGGTCTGCGCAAGCCAGTGCTTGAAGCAGATGCGTGCGACCTCCTTCATCTTTTCGTAAGGAGGATTGCCTCCGAAATCGGAGGAGATGATGGCGTCGTCACCCAGCAGCTCCGTCACGAGCGAGTTCGCGCCGCCGCCGAACGTGGGGGCGAGGATCGTTCCCTTGGCGTTGATCACGTAGACGTCGCTCTGGCCCTGGTAGGTGCGAAGCTGGTTGATCTCCTGCTCGAAGTCCGAGAAGTCCATGGCGAACACGTGCGGGGGCAGCTTGAGGCGCTGCCAGCGTGGATCGTCGCGATCGAAACCGCACTTGAAATCGCAGGCCACCGGGGTAAGGCGGCCGCCGCGCTCGGGGCGCATGCGAATCGGATTGAGCTCGAGCGTCGTCATGCCGAAGTCGTGGTAGAGCTCCCACAGCTTCGGCAATTGCTGCACGAGCGGCGAGATGAGCGCCTTCGGCGCTTCGAGCGCGGACAACGCATTCGCGACGACGAACGCCTTCATTCCGGTGAGCGCATCGAACGGCACCGAGGCGACCTTGCTCTTGTCCAGCTCTTCGATGTCCATGCCGCCGTGATGCGTGAGCGTCATGGTCGGCGCGCGGAAATGCGTCGAATCCGTGATCGAGAAATACACCTCGTGCTCGGCCGGCACCGCGCCTTCGAACGTGACGCCGTTGGCCTTGGCGAACTGGTTGCCATGGCGATGCTCGGCGAAGTAGAGGCGCTCCTTTTCCTTGAGCGCCGACTTGAGGTCCTTCGCTCGCCCTAGCAGTCCCGCTTTCCCCTTCTTGCCGACGCCGCCCTTGAACACGGGCTTCACGAACACCGACCCGTGACGCTCGATCAGCGCCTTGATCTCCTCTTCGCTGGCATCCGGGCCCAGCACGTCGGATGTGGGAAAGCCCGCGAACTGCAGCAATTTCGCGCCGTACAACATGCCCGTGACCTGCATCGATTCCTCCTTGCGCTCGTTTCTCGCGGCAGCGGCGACCGGCAGCCCTTGCGAGCACCAGACCCGGCCGTTGCGTGGATAATGGGCGCACAACCTTTCAAGATGCTTTCCCGGCTGTCGCGAGGTGCGCCGCGCGAACGCCTCATCAGGAGAACGGGCGGATGCGCTTGCTGCTCGCCGAGGACAATGCGCAGCTATCGACCTGGCTCGCCAGGGCGCTGCGACAGAGCCATTTCGCGGTCGACTGCCTGCGTGACGGCGCCGAGGCGGACCGTTCGCTTGCTTCGGAAGACTACGACGCGGTCATTCTGGATCTCAATCTGCCTCGCATCGACGGCCTCGAGGTGCTGCGTCGCCTGCGCCAGCGCGGGTCGCGCACGCCCGTTCTCGTCCTGTCGGCCAGGAACGCGCTCGACGATCGCGTTGCCGGGCTGAACCTCGGCGCCGATGACTATCTGCCGAAGCCTTTCGAACTCGCGGAGCTCGAAGCGCGACTTAAGGCGCTGATCCGCCGCTCGCAGAGTGGCGGCAATTTGGTCACGGCGTTGGGCCGGCTGCAATACGAAAGCGCCGGCCGCATGTTCCGCCTCGACGACCACGCACTCCTGCTGCGCCCGCGCGAGCACGCGGTCCTGGAAGTACTGATGCTGCGCGCGGGCAAGGTGGTCAGCAAGGAAGCGCTCTTTCAAAAGGTTTTCGACCTCGATGCGACGGCGAGCGCCGACTGCGTCGAGATCTACGTGCACCGCTTGCGGAAGCGTCTCGACGGTTCGGGCGTGGTTATCGTCACCGTGCGCGGCCTGGGATACACGCTTGAGACGTCCGGGTAGCCTGCTGCGGCAGCTGCTGGCCTGGCTGCTGATTCCACTCGTCGTCCTGCTCGCCCTCAATGCCGTCCTGAGCTATCGCGCGGCACTCGCGACCGCCAACGAAGCCTACGACCGCCTGCTGCTTGCCTCGGTGCACGCGATCGCTGATCGGGTGGGCGTCGTCGATGACCGCATCCAGGTCGACGTCCCCTATGTCGCGCTCGAGCTGTTCGAGTCGAAAAGCCAGGAGCGAATCTTCTACCGCGTGGCGACGGCTGCCGGCGAAACGATCACGGGATACGAAGACCTGCCGCCGCCGCCGCGAGGATTCCCGGCGCCCTACGAGGCAGTGTTCTATCGCGCGCCGTATCACGACGACATCGTCTATTACGCCGCGTTGCAAAAGCCGCTTTACGACGCGCGCGAACAAGGCCCGGTGCTGATCCAGGTCGGCGAGACAGCCGAGGCACGCGACGCGCTGTCGCGTGAGATCCTGCTCGACAGCATGGGCCGTCAGGGACTACTCATCATCGTCGCAGCCCTCGTCGTCTGGCTCGGCTTGCGGCGGGGACTGCGACCGGTGCTGCGACTGCGCGACGGCATTGCCCGCCGCGCGCCGACCGACCTCACGCCAATCAGCGACGACGGCGTACAAACCGAAGTGCGACCGCTGATCCAGGCGCTCAACCAGCATACCGACCGCCTCGACAAGCTGATCGCCGGGCGACAGCGCTTCCTCGACGACGCGTCCCACCAGCTGCGAACCCCGCTGGCCGCGCTGAAGACGCAGGCGGAATACGGCTTGAGCGAGTCGGCGACGTCTGCCAGCCGCGCGCTGCTGCAGGACATTCACCGAACGACCGACGAAACGATCCGCCTCGTGAATCAGTTGCTCGCGCTCGCGCGCGCCGAGCCGCAGGGTGTGCCGAGGGAGGACATGACGGTGGTGGATCTCGCGGCGCTCGCGCGCGAAACCACGACCGAGCTCGTTCCGCTCGCGCGCAAAAGACAGATCGACCTCGGATTCGAAGCGGCCGACGGCGCGTGCCGCGTGATCGGTAATCGCATCCTGCTCCATGAGCTCAACGTGAACCTTATCGACAACGCGATCCGCTACACGCAAGCCGGCGGCACGATCACGGTCCGCGTCGCGTATGCGGACAACCGGGTCATGCTCGAAGTCGAGGACAATGGTCCGGGCATCCCGCCGGATGAGCGCGAGCGCGTATTCGAACGGTTCTATCG
>JBKPOL010000163.1:0-13471 GCA_046733075.1 Pseudomonadota bacterium
ACGAGTTCCCGGGAGTGAGACGGGCGGCGTGCCGGACCCGTGAGCCGCTTCAATTGCGGATGACGGCGACGTCGAACCCCCGCTTCGCGAGCTCGCTCTTCATCCGGCCGAGTTCGTCCGGGTTGTCGTAAGGCCCAAGACGTACGCGATAGCGAACGCTCTTGTCCGGCAAAGCGCCCTCCTGCACGATCGCTTCCCAGCCCGACAGTGCGAGCCGCGCGCGCAGGTTCTCGGCGTCGGGCACAGACGAGAACGACCCCGCTTGCAGCCAGAACCGGTCCGTCGTCGCCTTGGCCAGTTTGGGCGCGGCGTCCACGGGCAGCACCCTTTCCTGCACGCGCGCGGTCGCCGCGTCAGGCGCAGCCGGCTGCTTGCCCGATGACTGATCCTTCGCCTGCGCAGCAACCGCGCGGTCGCCCCGCTCGGGCGCTCGCCGCTCCGGCTGCACCTTCGGTTCCTCGACGCCGGGAAGGATCTTGTAGAAATCGAAACGCGGCTTGTCGGCCTCGGCCTTCGCGACTTTGGCTGCCGCGTCGTGAGCGGCGTCCTGTGCTTCGCGCGCGAGCGATGGCAGCGACAACGCCGGGTTGTTCTTCATCAACCAGTAAGCGACGCTCGCCGCCATGCCGAGCCCGACGACGATGCCGATGAATACGCCGATGAGCGTTCCGCCGACCGCGTTATGCCGATGGGGCGTGCGCGGCGCGATTGCACGTGATGCCTTGGATACGTTCATTGTCGTTTCACATCTCGTCCGGTGCGCTTATCCCCAGGATGCCGAGCGCGTTGCGCAATACCTGTCCGACGGCGACGATCAGCGCGAGCCTTGCTGCACGCGTTCGCGCGTCGTCGACGAGAAAGCGCTCGGCATTATAGTAACTGTGGAATTCCTGCGCCAAATCCTTCAGGTAGAAAACGACCTGGTGCGGCGCGAATTCGTCGGCTGCGAGCGACAGCACGCCGGGAAAGTCGGCGAGGCGGCGCAACAGCGCGTCTTCGTAGCCGCTGACGAGCGGCGACAGATCGGCGCCCTCGAGCATCTTCATGGCCGCCGTATCGCGGTCGAGGTCCGCCTGCCCCAGCACCGAAACAACGCGCGCGTGTGCGTACTGTACGTAATAGACTGGGTTTACCTCGGACTGCGTGCGCGCCAAATCGATGTCGAACACGAACTCCGTGTCGGCCTTGCGGGACACGAGAAAGAACCGCACCGCGTCCCGGCCTGCCTCGTCGATCAGCTCGCGCAGCGTCACGTAGCTGCCGGCGCGCTTGCTGATCTTCACTTCCTCGCCGCCGCGCATCACGGTGACCATCTTGTGCAAGACGTAATCCGGATAACCCGGCGGCACGCCAATGCCAAGCGCCTGCAGCCCCGCACGCACGCGCGCGGTTGTACCGTGGTGATCGGCGCCCTGCACGTTGATCGCCTGCGAATAGCCGCGCTCGAACTTCGTGACGTGATAGGCGACGTCGGGCACGAAGTACGTGTAGCCGCCGTCCGATTTCCGCATGACGCGGTCCTTGTCGTCGCCGAACGCCGTCGTTCGAAGCCACAGCGCGCCCTCGCTCTCGTACGTGGCGCCTGAAGCCGTCAACGCCGCGACCGTCGCCTCGACGCGGCCGTCGGTGTAAAGCGAGCTTTCCAAGTAGTACCGGTCGAAGCGCACGCCGAACGCCTGCAGGTCGCGGTCCTGCTCCTTGCGCAGTTCTGCGACCGCAAAGCGGCGGATCGATTCGATATCGGAAAGATCACGACCGACCTCGTCCAGATAGCGCTGGGCGAGCTCGCGGATGTATTCGCCCCGGTAGCCGTCCTCCGGAAACGTGCCCGACTCGCCGAGTATCTCGTGCGCGCGCGCTCGCACCGATACTGCGAGGTTGTGAATCTGCTGACCCGCATCGTTGTAGTAGAACTCGCGCGTGACGTGCGCGCCTTGCCACTCCAGCAGCGACGCGATCGCATCGCCGAGCGCCGCCTGCCGGCCATGGCCGACGTGAAGCGGGCCGGTCGGATTCGCGGAGACGAATTCGACGACGACGTTCTCGCCGGCGCGCGCGTCGCCCCGTCCGTATCGATCGCCCTCGCGCAGCACGCGGGCAACCACCTGTTGACGTGCGGCCGCTTTCAGCCGAACGTTGATGAAACCCGGACCCGCCACCTCCGGCTTTTCAATCGTGTCATCGAGCGACGACGCCAGCGCGTTGGCAATTGCCTCCGCAAGCTGACGCGGATTGCGTCGGGCCGACTTGGCGAGCACAAGTGCCACGTTGGTCGCGTAGTCGCCGTGGGCGGCATCGCGCGGCCGCTCGACGACGATCGGCACATCGGCGGCTTGCGGAACTTCTGCGGCGACGATTCGGGCGACGGCTGACAGTATCGCCTTCCTCGGATCGACGACCGCGCTCGCGCGGTCATGTTCGGCGGGCATAACCTTGGAATTATAGCGACTTGCGCACCTCAGACCGCGCGACCAACCGTGGCCCCTGCGAATTCGACAACGCGAATGGTCAGAACGCGGCGGGGTCCACGTCGAGCGCCCAGCGGACGCGCTTGGCGTTTGATGCGACGAGTACGTCGCGCCAGCGAACGAGAAACGCCTGGAGCGGTGCACGCCGAGCGGATTGAACCAGCACCTGCCCGCGCTCGAAACCGTCCCGCTTCGACATCGCTGGCGCAAGCGCCGGGAAGACCTCGACGTCGCCGTCACCTTCGAGCAATGCGTGGGCGCGGGTGACGGCGTCAGCCAGGAATTCGTCGACGTCCTTGCGCGCATGCGCCTCGGCGCAAAGCAATGCGATGCGTGTGGCCGGAGGCAGCTGCGCGGCGCGCCGCTCGACCAGCAATTGCTCGGCGAACGCGGCGTAATCGTCCGCGGCAAGCGTTCGATACACCAGGTGGTCGGGAAAGTCCGTCTGAACGATCACGGTTCCGACAAGCTCGGCTCGGCCCGCGCGCCCTGCAACCTGCATCAGCAGCGCGGCGAGGCGTTCGGTCGCGCGGAAGTCAGCGCTGTAGAGCGCGTTGTCGCCACCGAGCACGCCGACCAGCGTGAGCCGCGGGAAGTCGTGCCCTTTCGCGAGCATCTGCGTGCCCACTAGGATATCGACTTCGCGCTCCTCGATACGCTGCTTCACCGCTGCAAACGATCCCTTGCGCTGCGTGGTGTCGCGGTCGATCCGCACGACGCGCGCGTGCGGAAATTCGGCGCGAATCGTCTGCTCGAGTCGCTGGGTGCCGAATCCTACCGGCAGCAGATCGACGTTGCCGCATTCCGGGCATGCACGCGGCGGGAGTGCAGCGTGACCGCAGTGATGACAGCGCAGCGCCTCGGGCTGCCGATGAACGACGAGCCGTGCGGAACATCGCGGACACTGCGACTCCCATGCGCAGGCGGC
Source organism: Pseudomonadota bacterium (assembly GCA_046733075.1). Classification (GTDB taxonomy): domain Bacteria; phylum Pseudomonadota; class Gammaproteobacteria; order Burkholderiales; family Casimicrobiaceae; genus VBCG01. The sequence goes on from JBKPOL010000163.1 coordinate 3,397, forward strand.
GCACTTGAGTGACGGCGCGTAGCCACGGCGATTCACGAAGAGGAGCGACTGCTCCCGCGCGACGAGCCGCTGCCGCAACGCGTCGTGGAGCTCTCGTGACAGCGCGTTCCGTATGCCGGATCCGCGCGCCGGCGCAAAACGGATGTCCGGCTTTCGCGCGCGAATGTCGGCGCGCTCCGGCAGACGTGCGAGCGCGTAACGGCCTGCATGCGCGCGCGTCCACGTCTCGAGCGAGGGCGTCGCACTGCCGAGCACGATTGGAACCTGCCGCTTTCGCGCGCGCCACACCGCAAGATCGCGCGCGTGATAGCGCACCCCATCCTGTTGCTTGTACGAATCATCGTGTTCTTCGTCCACGATCACGAGCGCAAGCCGCGGCAGCGGCACGAAGACGCCAAGCCGCGTAGCGAGCACCACGTGTGCCTCGCCGCTCGCGGCCAGCGCCCAGTTCTTCCGCCGTGCTCCGGCCGCAAGGCGGCTGTGCAAGGTGACGGCGCGGACGTCGGGCAGCGAGGCACGCACGCGCTGCTCGAACTGCGGCGTAAGGTTGATTTCGGGAACGAGGATCAGCGCTTGGCCGCCGTCGCGGATGGCTGCTTCGGTCGCGGCGAGATAAACGTCCGTCTTTCCGCTGCCGGTGACCCCATGCAACAACAGCGCCGCGAACCTGGAAGCTGCCGCGGTGATCATGGCGACCGCCTGCGACTGCGCGTCGTTCAATGCATGGCGGAAAGGCTCGGGATGCCGTGCGTCTGCCTTGGACGTAACGGCCTCGTCGCGGCTGCTGCGCCGCATGGATGCCGGGGGGGTTACGAGCGCATATGCAAGCCCGGGCGGGGACTGGTAATACGAACTCGTGAAATCGGCGAGCTCCATGATGTCGGCAGGCAGTTGCTCGCCCTCGCACACAGAGTCCACCGGCTGCAGGCGCTCGAGAAAATCGGATGCGCTGTCAACGGCAATGACCACGCCCCGATGCGTGCGCGCGCCGAGACGTACGCGTACCACGTCACCGCGTCGCGCCGAAAGTCCATCGGGGATCCAGTAGTCGAAGAGTTGCCATGTGCCCACCGGCAACGCGATACGTGCGATCGCCATGATGCGGCAAGAACTACAACATGCCGGCGGGGCCGTGTCCCGGCGTTGCCAGGTACTTAATGCTGCACTTCAAGTAGAACGCTCAATCTTTTAATTCCAAATACCTCTGGTAAAACTTTCCGCTACGCTTGTGGATAATTTTGTGCGTAACTGCGCGGCTCGCGCCCGGGTGCAACGCCTGTTCGGCTGGCCTGAATGTTGCAATGTTGCGACGGCGCCAAATTTAACACGATATATCAGTCGTTTGAACGCGGCGATTCGCGCAATTTTCGTCACAGTCGCAGTTGTAGGTCAAACGGACGAATAGTGTGCATAAGTGCGCGCGGACGCGCATTTTCGACGCTTGTCAAGGGGGCTTCTGCGGAATCGCGCCGGACCCCGAGTAGACCCGTAAACGCGCCGAATGGACCGCCTGGACGAGCGCCGCCACGTTGTCCGGCGGTGTCGTCGGCACTACACCGTGCCCCAGGTTGAAAATGTAACCGGGGGCCTCGCCCGCCTCGTCGACGATGCCGGCGACCAGCCGCTCGATCGTCGCGACGTCGGTGAGGAGCGCGAGCGGATCGAGGTTGCCCTGGAATGCAACGCGAGAGCCGAACTCGCGGCGCGCCGCGCCGAGGTCCACGGTCCAATCTAGCCCGATGCACGACGCGCCGCATTCGACCTGGGCCGGGAGCATCGCTGCGCCGTTACGCTTGAAGACGATCGTCGGCACCGCTGCAGGCAGCCTGCGCAGCACCGACGTGATGGCAGCGAGCGAGAAGCGCCGGTACTCGCGCGGAGGCAGGAGCCCGCCCCACGTGTCGAAGATCATGACGGCGTCCGCGCCCGCGTTGACCTGCGCATTGAGATATGCCGCCACCGCGTCCGCATTGACGGCAACGAGACGATCGAGCAGTTGCGGTCGCGCGTACGCCATCTTGCGCACGTTCGCGAAATCGTCGCTGCCACCGCCTTCGATCATGTAGCACGCGAGCGTAAACGGACTTCCCGCGAAACCGACCAAGGGCACCCGGCCGGCGAGTGCGCGCTTGATCTCGCCGACCGCGTCGAACACGTAGCGAAGGCGCGCGAGATCGGGCACCTCGAGGCGGTTGATGGAATCCTCGTCGGCAGTCGTGCGCGCGAATCGCGGACCTTCGCCTTCCGCGAAGGACAACCCGAGGCCCATTGCGTCGGGGATGGTGAGGATGTCCGAGAACAGAATCGCCGCGTCAAGCGGAAATCGGGCAAGCGGCTGCAGCGTCACCTCCGTGGCGAGCGAAGGTGTGGTCGCAAGCTTCATGAAACTGCCTGCACGGGCGCGAAGCGCCGCGTATTCCGGCAGATAGCGGCCGGCCTGGCGCATCAGCCAGACGGGAATGTGCGACGTCGGCTCCCGGCGCAGCGCGCGCAGCAGCGTGTCGTTGCGCGGCGTAGTTGGCTTCGGCCGCCGCTCGGCATTCATGTGTCGACCAGCCTGCGGCCCGTGATGCGCTCGAGTACGGCAAGTGGCGAGCGCGCGGGCTCGTATAACGCGCTCTGGGGCAGGTGCGTCGTCTGCTCCAGCATGAACTGGCCCGATGCCGCGGCATGCATCACCTGATCGGAGTAGCAGATCCACGTGGTGCCCGGCGCGAAGCGCACCTCGCGCTGCGGGGAGCTCCGCTGATAATCGACGTCTTCCTTCGCGCGGTCGTGCAACCCGAGCATCAGGTGATCGTATTCGGTGCGCCGGCCCTTCGTGACGCGAAGCGCCGCGAGCGCCGCGACCTCGCCGGGAACGAGCCGGCGCACGCGCGGGAGCAGCCGTCGCGCCATCGCCTCGAACGTTTCCCCGACCCGCCAGACACGGTCCTCCCCGCGAGGATTGACGTTGCAGAAAACGCGCAGGATGCGCTCGCCGCGATTCGGCCGCGATGGGAACGCGTCGACGTGCAGGCGGGTGTCGTCCTTGCGCCACGAAACGGCGCGGCCCGCCGCCGTGTGTGGACGGTAGCTCGTCCGCGCATGTCGCAGATGGGGCGCGTAGCGTGGGAACAACGCAGCGACCAATGCTCCGGCGTCGGTCGCGAAACGCGCCACCATCCGCGCCAGGTCGGCGAGGTCCGCGGCGTTCCCTTGCGCTCCCTTGATCGAGGCCCCCTCGACGCTGATGTTCTTCGCCTTGCCGTCGGACCAGCGCGTGTCGAGGAACCGCCGCTCGTGGGGCAGCAACTCGAAAGCGAGATGCGGGAACACGAGCACCGCGCCCCCCTCGAGGGCGCTTGCATAGCGCTCGTTGTCCTCAGGCGTCACGACCGGCCGCCAGCTGGCGATATCGAGCGCGACGACGGGGCTTACCGTGTCCTGGTGATCATGCACGGCGCGTGACGAAGGCGATGGGCGCCTTGCAGCGTCGCTGTTCAGCGCGGCAGCGACGAGGAACCCATTAGAAATGCGTCAACCGCGTGGGCGCATTGACGGCCTTCGCGAATCGCCCACACGACGAGCGATTGACCGCGACGCATGTCACCCGCAGCGAATACCTTTTCAACGCTCGTCCGGTAATCGTCGGTCGTTGCCTTTACGTTCGTTCGGGCGTCGCGCTCGACCCGGAATTGTTCGACGAGACCCGTTTCCCCCGGACCGGTGAACCCCATCGCGAGGAGAACGAGATCCGCCTTCATCTCGAACTCGCTGCCGGGAACCTCGACCATGCGCATGGCGCCGCTGCCGTCGCGCTGCCATTCCACTCGCGCTGCGATCAGTTTCTCGACCTGCCCGTTCGAGCCTTCGAAACGCTTCGTGGCGACCGACCAGTCACGCTCGCATCCTTCCTCGTGCGACGACGATGTGCGCAGCTTCACGGGCCAGTACGGCCACACGAGCGGCTTGTTTTCCACTTCGGGAGGCTCCGGAAGCAGTTCGAACTGCACGATCGATAACGCGCCCTGCCGATTCGACGTGCCCACGCAGTCGGAACCTGTGTCGCCGCCGCCGATGACGATGACGCGCTTGCCCTTGGCAACGACCTGGCTCGCGACACGATCGCCTGCGACCACGCGGTTCTGCTGCGGCAGGAATTCCATTGCGAAATGAATGCCGGCAAGCTCGCGGCCGGGCACCGGGAGATCGCGCGGCCTTTCCGCTCCACCGGTCAGCGCAATCGCATCGAACTCGGCGAGGAGTTGCTCGGCCGCGATGTTGCCGCCGACATGCGAATTCGGACGAAACTCCACGCCTTCGATCGACATCTGCGCCATGCGCCGGTCGATCCAGTGCTTCTCCATCTTGAAGTCGGGTATCCCGTAACGCAGCAGCCCGCCGATGCGATCCTGCTTTTCGAACAGCACGACATCATGACCGGCGCGGGCGAGCTGCTGTGCACACGCGAGTCCCGCAGGGCCCGACCCGACGACGGCAACACGCTTGCCCGTCTTGCGTGTCGGCGGCAGCGGCACGACCCACCCGTTCTCGTAGCCCTTGTCGATGATGAAGTGCTCGATCGACTTGATGCCGACGGGATCGTTGTTGATGTTCAGCGTGCAGGCGGCCTCGCAGGGCGCCGGACATACGCGGCCGGTGAACTCGGGAAAGTTGTTCGTGGCGTGCAGCACGTCGAGCGCGTCCTTCCACTGCGCCCGATACACGAGATCGTTCCAGTCGGGAATGATGTTGTTGACCGGGCAGCCGCTCTGGCAGAACGGGATCCCGCAGTCCATGCACCGCGCGCCCTGCGTCGAGGCGGCCGCGTCGTCGAGCGTATGGATGAACTCCCGATAGTGACGCACGCGCGCCTTGACGGGATCGGCGACCTCCGCGATCCGCTGCAATTCCATGAAGCCGGTAATCTTGCCCATCAGTGGTCGGTCCCGGGCTGGCTCACGCGCCTCACGCTGCGCGCACCTCGGCTTTCGTGAGTCCTGCCGGGCGGGAGTGCTGCGCCTTGACGTGCAACTCGGAAAGGGCGCGCACGTATTCGTTCGGGAATACCTTCACGAACTTGCTGCGCGTCGTGTCCCAATGATCGAGCATCGACAATGCAACCGTCGAACCGGTGAAGCGCAGGTGACGCTCGATCAACTCGCGCAGCATGATCTCGTCCGCGCGACCACCGTGCATCACACGTCCCTTGCCCGCCGCGGCGAGTTCCTTCTCGACCCTGTGCTGCTCGCTCTCCGCCAGCACCGGCGCGAGCGAAACCATCGCCTGATTGCAGCGCGGGGCAAACGTGCCGTCGGCATCGTAGACGTAGGCTACGCCACCGCTCATTCCAGCCGCGAAGTTGCGCCCGGTGCGCCCGAGCACCACGACCGTACCGCCGGTCATGTATTCACAGCCGTGGTCGCCCGTGCCCTCGACGACGGCACTTGCGCCTGAATTGCGCACGCAGAATCGCTCACCCGCCACGCCACGGAAATAGGCTTCACCGGCGATCGCACCGTACATTACCGTGTTGCCGATGACGATGTTCTCCTCCGGTTTCGCCGGACACGACGGATCCGGATAGACCACGATGCGGCCGCCCGATAGACCTTTGCCGACGTAGTCGTTCGTCGCACCCTGCAGCTCGAACGTGACGCCATGCGCGAGGAATGCGCCGAAGCTCTGACCCGCGATCCCCTCGAACGCGACGTGGAGCGTGTCTTCCGGCAGTCCTTCGTGACCGTGCGTGCGCGCGACGACGCCGGACAGCATTGCGCCGACCGACCGATGGGCGTTGCGAATCTTGTACGTCAACCGCACGGGTTGCTGCTTCTCGAGCGCCGGAGCAGCCGCCGCGATCAGTTGATGGTCGAGCGCGCGCGCGAGCCCGTGATCCTGCGCTTCGCACCGGTGACGCGCGACTTCGGGTGGCATCGAGGGCTGATAGAAGACGCGAGAGAAGTCGAGCCCTTTCGCCTTCCAGTGCTCGATGCCCTTCTTCATGTCGAGAAGGTCGCTGCGCCCGATCATCTCACTCAATGTGCGAAAGCCGAGCTGCGCCATGATCTCGCGCACCTCTTCGGCGACGAAGAAGAAATAATTGACGACGTGCTCGGGCTGCCCGGTGAACCGCCTGCGCAGCACCGGATCCTGCGTCGCGACGCCGACCGGGCACGTGTTCAGATGGCACTTGCGCATCATGATGCAGCCCTCGGCGACGAGGGGCGCGGTCGCGAATCCGAACTCGTCGGCGCCGAGGAGCGCGCCGATCGCGACGTCGCGCCCGGTCTTCATCTGCCCGTCGACCTGCACGGCAATGCGCCCGCGCAGGCGGTTCAGCACGAGCGTCTGCTGCGTTTCCGCGAGGCCGAGCTCCCACGGCGTGCCTGCATGCTTGATCGACGATTCCGGCGACGCGCCCGTACCCCCATCGTGGCCGGCGATCGTCACGTGGTCCGCTTTTGCCTTGGCAACGCCGGCGGCGACTGTTCCGACACCGACTTCCGACACGAGCTTCACGGAAATGGACGCGCGCGGATTGGCATTCTTGAGATCGTGGATCAGCTGCGCGAGGTCCTCGATCGAATAGATGTCGTGATGCGGCGGCGGTGAAATGAGGCCGACGCCCGGCACCGAATAGCGAAGCTGCGCGATGTATTCGGACACCTTGTGGCCGGGCAACTGTCCACCTTCACCCGGCTTCGCACCCTGCGCCATCTTGATCTGCAACTGGTCCGCCGATGCGAGGTATTCGGCGGTCACGCCGAATCGAGCGGACGCCACCTGCTTGATGCGGGAGCGGAGGCTGTCTCCGGGCTTGAGCGGAATGTCGTGCTCGACGGCCGCCTTCCCGATGATCGAAGCGAGCGTGTCGCCTTCCTTGACGATGCTGTGCCCGGCGCCCATCTCGCCGCGATAGCGCAACGGGTCTTCGCCGCCTTCACCGGTATTGGATTTGCCGCCGATGCGATTCATGGCAATCGCAAGCGTCGTATGCGCTTCGGTCGAGATCGAGCCGAGACTCATCGCACCGGTCGCGAAGCGCTTGACGATTTCCTTCGCGGGCTCGACTTCGCCGATCGGAATCGGCGTGCGCTCGGCGCTCCTGAACTCGAAGAGGCCGCGCAACGTCTTGAGCTTGCGCCCCTGCTCGTTGATCAACGCCGCGTATTCGCGGTACGTCGAATGCGAGTTGGCGCGTGTGGCGTGCTGGAGCTTGGCGATCGTGTCCGGCGTCCACATGTGCTCTTCGCCGTGCACGCGGTACATGTACTCGCCGCCGACGTCGAGCAGGCGCGCGAGCAGTGGATCGTCGCCGAACGCAAGCGCATGCAGGCGCTGCGCCTCGGCCGCGACTTCGAACAAACCGATGCCTTCGATCGTGCTCGCGGTGCCCGTGAAATACTTGTCTACGAACGACTTCTGCAGGCCCACGGCCTCGAAGATCTGCGCTCCGCAGTACGACTGGTACGTCGAGATGCCCATCTTGGACATCACCTTGTAGAGTCCCTTGCAGATCGCCTTGACGTAGCGCTTTCCCGATTCCTTCGGGTCGATCTCGGGAATCGCGCGGGACAGATCCGCGAGCGTTTCGAGCGCCAGATACGGATGGATCGCCTCGGCGCCATAGCCTGCGAGCAGCGCGAAATGATGCACCTCCCGCGCCGACCCTGTTTCAACAACGAGGCCCGTCGACGTGCGCAAGCCCTTCTTCACCAAATGCTCGTGCACCGCGCCGGTCGCAAGCAATGCGGGAATTGGCAGCATGTCCGCGGCAACGGCGCGATCGGACAGGATCAAAATGTTGTAGCCCTGGTGAATCGCGTCCTCGGCGTGCGCTGCGAGGCTGGCGAGCGCCGCTTCCATGCCGTCGCCGCCCCATGCGGACGGGTAGCAGATGTCGAGCTCGATCGATCGGAACGCGCCGCCGGAGAAGAGCTCGACGTGACGGAGCTTCTCCATGTTTTCCGGCGTGAGGATCGGCTGCTGCACTTCGAGGCGCATCGGCGGTTGACCTGCGTTCGCCTCTGCTTGACGACGCGCGGGAGAATCGGTCGAGCGACGCAAGCGGTCTTGCGCCTGGGGTTCGGTAGGATCGAGCGCGAGGAGATTCGGTCGCGGGCCGATGAAGGACACGAGCGACATCACCAGTTCCTCGCGAATCGGATCGATCGGAGGATTGGTCACCTGGGCAAACAGCTGCTTGAAATAGTTGTACAAGACTTTCGGCCGGTCGGAGAGCACCGGCAGCGCAGCGTCGTTGCCCATCGACCCGACAGGTTCCTCGCCGTTCTTCGCCATCGGCGTCAGGATGATCTTCACGTCTTCCTGGGTGTAACCGAACGCCTGCTGACGATCGATCAGCGGGACGGGTGACGGCGTCGGCGGCGCGGGCTCGGGCATTTCCTCGAGACGCAGACGACAACGGCCGATCCATTCACGATAGGGCTTCGCAGTCGAGAGCGTGCGCTTCAGCTCGTCGTCATCGACGATCCGTCCGGCATCGAGATCGACGAGCAGCATCTTCCCCGGCTGCAGCCGCCACTTCTTGATGATCCTGGATTCGGGGATGTCAAGAACACCGACCTCGGACGCCATGACGATGTAGTCGTCGTCGGTGACGATGAAGCGCGCCGGCCGCAAGCCGTTGCGGTCGAGTGTCGCGCCGATCTGGCGCCCGTTGGTGAATGCCATCGCTGCCGGACCGTCCCACGGTTCCATCAACGCGGCGTGATACTCGTAGAACGCGCGACGATCCTCGTCCATCAGCGGATTGCCCGCCCATGCCTCGGGGATCATCAGCATCATCGCGTGAGCGAGCGAATAGCCGCCCATCAGTAGCAGTTCGAGCGCGTTGTCGAATGAGGCGGAATCGGATTGGCCGTCGTAGATCAGCGGCCACAGCTTGGAAAGATCGTCGCCGAGGACGCGCGATGCGGTCGCGCCTTCGCGCGCGCGAATCCAGTTGAAATTCCCGCGCAGCGTATTGATTTCACCGTTATGACAGACGAAGCGGAAGGGGTGCGCGAGATCCCACGTCGGGAACGTGTTGGTGGAAAAGCGCTGGTGCACCATCGCAAGCGCCGACACCATCGAGGAGTCGTGGAGGTCGAGGTAATAATCGCCGACCTGATGCGCGAGCAACATTCCCTTGTAGACGATCGTGCGCGTCGAGAACGACGGCACGTAGAACTCCTTGCCGTGACGCAGGTTGAGCGCCTGGATCGCGTGGCCCGCGCCCTTGCGAATCACGTAGAGCTTGCGTTCGAGCGCGTCCTGATCCATGTCGCGCGAGCCGCGCGCGACGAACACTTGCCGGATGACGGGCTCGACTTCCTTCGTCCTCTGCGACAGGCCTGCGTTGTTGGTCGGCACGTCGCGCCAGCCGAGCAACACCTGGCCCTCCGCGGAAATCGCGCGCTCGATTTCCTGCTCGCATGCGATGCGCGAGGCCGGCTCCCGAGGCAGGAAGACCATGCCAACGCCGTATTGGCCAATCGCAGGAAGTGTGATGCCGAGCTTTCCGCAGGCGCGCCGGAAGAACGCGTCGGGAAGTTGAACGAGAATGCCGGCGCCGTCGCCCTGAAGCGGATCCGCGCCAGTCGCACCGCGGTGAGTCAGGTTTTTGAGGATCGACAAGCCCTGCGCGATGATTTCGTGAGTCTTGCGGCCTTTGATATGTGCGACGAAACCCAGCCCGCAGGCGTCGTGCTCGTGCGCCGGGTCGTATAAGCCTTGCGCGCGCGGCGGGTACTGGGAAGGGGATGTTTGCGAGCACTCACTCATGTTTAATCTCTTTCGGGCGAGCGACCTCTGTGGGATCCGTGCCACTCCTGGAGTGGCTGCGCCGATACCATGTCGGGCGCCCGCCCACGCGAAGTGCGCCTGCGGAACGGTCGGCGGAAATGCGTGAAAGATAGCCGAAACTTTCGATTTTACGCGGCATGTTGCAGCGCGGCAACAAACCGACCTCTTTCTGGCATGAAGCCGGGCACGACGTTACGTTGCGTCCTCTTCTTCTCTAAGTCTTCGGCGCGATCGCCCGGAGACGCTTTTCCTGTAGCCAGGCTGCGGGCGCGCGGGCCAACTT